>CAYQWD010000098.1:0-7123 GCA_964420955.1 uncultured Paludibacter sp.
TCGTTCGGTATCGGTGAAAAGCGTTCAACGGCTTAAAGTGGTTTGAAGCAAAAATTTACCCGACAGTCCGCCAAAAGGGGTCGTTCGGTATCAGAGAGGAGTGTTCAACGGTTTAAAGTGGTTTGAAGCAAAAAAAATATAAATAAATCGTCTCGCCAAAGGCAGATTAAAATACGTTTAAAATTCCTGTTCCCGATGCTTCTTGAGTGCGTTCTATTATCTTCAATGCCAAATACTTATTAATCTTTGTGTTGTACTAAATATATTTTTTCAAAAAGACTAATTATTCAGGTTATTAACAAATTTAATTTTGTTTTTCTAATTTTTTCTTTTCATTTTTTTCAGACCGGCTTTGCAAAATTTTTACCTGAGCTTTTTCTGAATTGATTATATAACTTACATAACGCACTAAGAGCAACAAAATAAGAGGGAAAACTGCAATATTGAACGCTTGAAAAGAAACAGCAAAAAATAAAAGCACCATTATTAATAGCGAAATATTTATAATTTTATAAATATAAACGCTGAATCTTAAAGGTTTTAACCAGATTATTATAGCTGCAATTATATTCAGTGGATTTAACCAGAATATATTCATATTGGTTTTAACCATTGGATGAACAGAAAAGAACATCAAGTAAAAAATCAATGTTCCAGCTATACCGGTCATTAACAGAAGAAAACTGTCGAATGAACGAAGATAATGACTTGTACGTGTTTCCCATACAGTTAGTATAATTCCTGCAATTAAAAGCAAAGTAAAAACAAATAAGGGGTTACCTGCAGGGTTATTATTAACTTCAGGATACTCACCGCTAACAAGTTCAATTGTTTCCGATACCAGATTTTTTTCATTATAAATACTGTCTTTTCTGACAATTCTGATATTCTGAAATTCCGACATTAAAACTTCAGGCAGAAACATGCTCTCGGTAGGTTTGGCATTTACATCCGATGGTCTGCCAAACAATAAATCGATTCCGAACTGTGTCCAGCTTTCGGGTCCGGTATATGTCGCAACCCAATTTCTGAAAGTACGCGGTTCAGCCGAGTTTACAAGTTTTACCATTCCATCACATGCACTCAGAATTCTGTCACGCGGACGTGTTGCACAATTATCGTAAATAAAATTATAGCGATATAATCTGTTTTCCGGCTTAAAATTTTCAGATAAGGCGTTTTGAAGTTTGATTTTCTCGGCAATTGTAAGATTCAGTTTTTGCTCCCAAACGTATGATTTGCGCAAAATATATTCTTCCAAAAAAGCTTTCGTGGAAATTACACCAAGCTGGTAATCAGTTTCACCTTTGATAAATTTTAAATAAAAATTTTCTGTGTTGAAATTGAATAGTCCGTAATTAAATACAATGTCGATATTGGAGGAAGGCTCAGTAACTCTTATGCCAGTATGACCAAAACGTGCGTATAATTCCGTTCCCGGCGAACATGTAAGCAGACTATATTGGGCAGAATCAGTAAAAACAGGTAATTGTGCATTTAAACCCAAAACAATTAATAGCATAATGCCTTGCAAACTAATTTTTTTCATACTTTATTATTAACAATTTTGAAGTTTTGATACAATAAATTCATTGTTTTCAGTTTACAAAAATAATTTATTTATTTATTTGACACATACTATTATCTCATTTTATATTTCCATTTTCGTATATCTGACCAAATATGTTTCATTTTCTGCTTAAAAAAATGTTTTGTAATAAAAAAACACTAAATTTGTGCTTTAAAACAGTGTTATCTAACATAAAATCCATTTCTTTTTTATGTCGAAGAAAATAGTTTCTGATTTGAAACCGATTGAGGAAGTGATGACTACATGGGATGCTCTCACTGCCGACGAACGACAATATGTAAAAAATACACATATTGTACATTTTTACAAAAAAAACGAAGTTATACATTGCGAAGGCGATGTGCCAACTCACATGATGATTCTGGCTTTGGGTAAAGTGAAAGTTTATAAGGAGGGCGTTGGGAATCGACATCAGATTATACGGTTACTAAAGCCTGGCGAATACTTTGGCTATCGTGCCATTATTGCTAACGGAACTTACAATACAAATGTAGTAGCTTTCGAAGCTTCTGCAGTATATTGTATCAGAGCAGAGGTTTTTACATCCATACTTCGTCATAATAATGCATTTTGTTACCGTTTTCTCGAGGAGTTAGCATCTGATCTTGCTGCTTCTGATGCCCGTACTGTTAATTTAACACAAAAGCATATTCGTGGAAGGCTTGCCGAGAGTATTCTCATGCTAAAAAAAAATTATGGAATGGAGGAAGATGGAGCTACTATAAGCATTTACCTCTCACGCGAAGATTTGGCAAATCTTTCAAATATGACAACGAACACTTTCAACTTTTGTGAATGAACATGTAATTGCAATCGACGGACGAAAACTGAAAATAATTGACGAGGATAAACTGTACAAAATAAGCAAGATGGGATAAATCTTTACCTGAAAAAATTTTTCGGAAACTGTTTCTGTGTTCATTGTTATCAGTTTTCAATAATTAAACAAATTTATGAATTCAACCCAGATACATACCACTTTTAAGACCTGTATTAATTATCTGTATGAAGGAAAAATTAAAAATGCCCTCGATAATACTGCTGTACTTGTAGCCGAACTGCAATTAGGAGAATTTACCGATTTACTTTCCGAACTCAATACAAACTATCGTCTTTTGTTACAATATTATGTTGGTGGAGCTATCGATACTGAACGTAAATTAATGTACAATAAACTGATAGCACGGACTTATATTTTAGTTTCAGAACTGAGGGAAGAATTACTGCTCCGGAATTCATCAAATTATGAATATTCTCAAAAAAGATTCTTTCCATTTCGGCGACTTTTCGAAAAATCGAGTGAACTTTTTGATTCGCTGAATTATTACCAAATACAATTCAAACTCCAGGAAGAAAATGAAGATGCAAACCCTCAAGCGATTTTAAAACTCCGCCAGAATTTTGAAAATTCCTTATCTGAACTTTTTGCGCTTTTCTGGCTCACTACACGCTATACGCAAGCCGAAAGGAATGTGTTCAAGCAAATTATGGAAACGGCTTATTCCGGTAACGTCGAAAAAACACTTGCTGTATCAGCGCTTACGCTAAACCTTTGGCGCATGTTCGATGAACATAAACTTATGATGTTGTTTGATTGTGCCGAAAATACATCGATGCAAGTTAGTCAGCGTGCTATGGTTGGATTATGTTTTGTGCTTGCCCGCCATAACAGATTTTTACCTTTTTATCCAACAATCCGAAACCGTTTGGTATTACTGGCTGACAATATGCATTATCAGGAAAATTTCAGAAATATAATTATTCAAATTATTGCAACACTGGAAACTGATAAAATTTCGAAAAAACTGCGTGATGAAATATTGCCTGAAATAATGAAGATTAGCCCTGCATTGAAAGATAAAATGGAGGCTGAAAAGCTACTTAAATCCGATGAATGGGAAGAAAGCAACCCCGAATGGCAGGAATTACTTGAAGAGAGCGGAGTTTATGATAAAATTAAAGAACTTACTGAACTTCAGCTCGAAGGCGCCGATGTGTATATGAGTACATTTTCGATGTTGAAAAGTTTCGCATTTTTCAACGAAATTTCACATTGGTTTTTACCATTCGACAGTAAATTTTCTGATGTAAATTCACTTTTCGATAATGCTGAAAACTCTATCGTTCAGGCATTTACCGAAAATAACATCATGTGTAATTCCGATAAATATTCGTTTTGCCTGAGTATGCTTCAAATGCCTGAAGCACAACGAAATATGATAAAGAACTCTTTTAAGGCAGAATCAGATCAATTGCGCGAAATGAGTAAAGACGAATCGTTGCTGCAGCCGGATTTAACTGCAAAAAATATCTCAAAACAGTACGTGCAGGATTTATTCCGGTTTTTCAGACTTCATCCGCAACGAAATGATTTTTCTGATATGTTCAATGCATCGTTGTTAATGCACAAAACTTTTTTATTTGACATACTTTCTGATAGCAGTGATCAAAAAAGCAGCATAGCCGAATATTATTTTCTGAAAGGGCATTATAAAGAGGCGCTCGAAGTATTTGAAGAACTGAAAACTTCGACAGATAAACCTTCGGCAGCCATTTTTCAGAAAATAGGTTTTGCTTATCAGAAAACATCGCAACTTGCAAAAGCGCTCGAAGCTTACCTTATGGCCGATGTAATTCAGCCTGACGATTTGTGGACAGTAAAAAAAATTGCATTATGTTACAAACTTTCCGGCAATTACGAGAAAGCTTTATCATTTTATCAGCACTGTAATTATATTCAACCCGATCTTTTAAGCATTAATCTGAATATTTCGAAATGCCTGATGCAACTCAACCGACATGCTGAGGCACTTAAATTACTTTATCGGCTCGATGCATCCAACGAGTATAATCTGAAAATAATGAGACATTTGTGCTGGTGTAATTTTGTATCCGGAAATTTATCTAAAGCAACTTATCATTCAGAGGAAATAATGAATCATGATCCACAAATTCAGGATTTTGTTAATGCCGGACATATCAAACTTTGTGAAAAAAACATTTCCGAAGCAATAAAATTCTATTCACACGCTTTAAAATTACTTGAGAATAAAATTGATGACTTTGTGAAGTTTTTCAACGAAGATAAACATTTTTTGCTTGCAAATGGAATAGAAGTTTATGAGATAAATCTGATAACTGATGCTTTAATGTATCAGTTTAAACAGGCTGAGTAATTATAACTTTTTTCAAGTCAGGCAGTAAACAATAAATTGTAAATACGATAAAATAAGATAAACTTCATAATGTATACAGTTTTCAGAAAGGAAATCCGCACATTTTTCAGTCACACATCGGGCTACATTATCATCGGTCTTTTCCTTTTGCTCAACGGATTATTCCTGTGGATCATTCCCGGCGAATATAATATTCCTGATGGAGGATATGCTTCGCTCGATGGTTTGTTTAGCTTAACACCATGGATGTTTCTTTTTCTTTGTCCGGCAATTACTATGAATACGATAACCGGCGAAAAACAAAGTGGTACATGGGAGTTGCTTCTTTCAAAACCATTAAAGATAATTTCAATAATTATGGGAAAGTTTTTCGCGGTTTGGTTTGTTGTGTTTCTGGCGCTTTTACCTGTTCTTGTTTATTTTATCAGTGTTTATATTATTGCCGAACCACTCGGAAATGTGGATACTGGAGCTTTTGCGGGTTCTTTTTTTGGCCTCGTTCTATTGGCAGGTGTATATTTATCAATTGGAATTTTTTCCTCATCCATTTCCGATAATCAAATCGTTTCGTTTTTGATTGCGGTTGTAATTTGTTTCATGTTATTTTACGGTTTCGAACTTTTTTCTTCGATGTTTACATCGGGCGAAAAAGTGTGGAATTTTCAGAATTTGGGTATCAATGCACACTATAAATCTATTTCGCGGGGAGTAATTGTTTTTTTCGATGTGATTTATTTTGTAGTTCTTACTTCTTTTTTTCTTTATTTCTCATGGCTTTTTACCCGAAGAAAATAAGTTGACAGTTTTTTTTCTGGATTTATTCAGTTTTGTAACTTGTAAATTTTTTATCGTATGTTTATTCTGTGTTTTTTAGCAATTAAATAATTATGCAAAAACCACTGGGATGATAGAATTCCAATTCTGTCGAAAAATTTTTTATCAATAAAATAATTATGCAAAAACCACTTATACTTATTACAAACGACGATGGCGATACAGCCAGAGGAATTCTGGTTCTCACCAGAATTATGCAGCAGTTAGGCGATGTGATAGTGATGGCACCTGATGGTCCACGCTCTGCACAATCGAATGCAATTACGGTTACTCATCCTATTCGATATAAACTGGTTGAACAAAGGGAAGGTTTAACGCGCTATATTTGTACAGGAACACCAACCGATTGTGTGAAGTTAGCGCTCAACGAAGCTGTGCCCCGTAAACCTGATTTAATAGTTTCGGGCATTAATCACGGTTCAAATGCAGCTGTTAATGTAATTTATTCGGGCACCATGGGCGCTGTGCTCGAAGGTTGCGAAAACGGAATCAGTTCCGTTGGTTTTTCTATCAGCGATCATTCTTTTCAGGCTGATTTTTCCCGATTCGAAAAATATGTTCTGGAAATAAATCAGAAAATTCTCAACAATCCACTTCCACACGGTATATGTTTGAATGTAAACGCTCCTGTTGGCGAAATTAAAGGTGTAAAAATCTGTCGTCAGTGCGATGGGCAATGGACAAAAGAATTTGCAAAACGGATTGATCCTGTCGGTCGTTCATATTTCTGGTTAACCGGCGAGTTTACTAACTTCGAACCCGATGCATGTGATACCGACGAATGGGCGCTGGCAAATGGATATGTTTCAGTTGTTCCAACAAAAATTGATCTTACAGCACACGAGTTTTTGGCTCCACTTTCCGAAATATTACTTTAAATGAAATTTGATTTTAAGAAGTTCGACAAATTTATTTTCGGATTAATTCCCGGACTTCTTCTTCCGGCGCTTTTTATTTATATTTATATCAAAAGATTTTATACCGGCGAAGGTAGTTTTTTTGATGTATTAAAACTTTTATACCCGAGCGTTTTACTTGGTAAATTGCTATTATTATCCATACTACCCGATTTGCTTTTTGTATTTTTATTCTACAAACGCGATACTTTTAAAATTGCAATTGGTTGTATGACAGGAGCAATTTTGTATATTATAGCTGCTACGTTTATGTTGTGAGGAATATGTGCCAATGAGCCAATGTGATACTGTGATAATGTGCCAATGAGGAAATATGATAAGTTGTCAATTTGTCAATGATGAAATGTAAAATCAAGAATGTAAAAAATGAAGAATTAGGAGATGTAACACTCCATTTCTAATATTCTAAAATTATAAATTTCAACTATAAAACTTTACAGACTTTACAAACATTACAAACTCTGAACACGGAACTCGAACCCCGAAACACAAATTAAAAAAATGCGTTACTTTCTGATAGCCGGTGAAGCTTCGGGCGATTTACATGCCGCAGCTTTGATGCGTGAACTTAAAATAGTTGATGCAAAGGCTGAGTTTTGCTTTAT
>CAYQWD010000098.1:7133-8268 GCA_964420955.1 uncultured Paludibacter sp.
CGATTTAATGCTTGCACAGGGTGGAAAGTTAGTGCAACATTATAAACATACTGCTTTCATGGGTTTTGTCAGAGTGGTGTTGAATTTAAATAAAGTTTTTAAATCTTTTGAAGTATGTAAAAATGCGCTCGTTGAATATAATCCGGATGCTGTGGTTTTGGTTGATTTTCCCGGTTTTAATCTTCTGATGGCAAAATTTGTAAAGCAGGAGTTGCATAAACCTGTATTTTATTATATTCCTCCAAAAATTTGGGCTTGGAAAGAAGGCAGAATTAAGCAAATTAAGAAGTACGTCGATCGGGTTTTTGCCATTCTTCCTTTTGAACCTGAATTTTATCTAAAACATGATTATAAAATAGAATATACAGGGAATCCTACGGTTGAACAAATTGAGAAAAGTATTTCGGAAATTCCTGCATTGGAAGATTTTATTAAACAGAATAACTTGGCTGAAAAACCGATAATTGCTTTGTTGCCCGGAAGTCGCCGACAGGAAATTGCTGCCTGTTTACCCATTATGTTGCAGGCTGCTTCAAATTTTAAAGATTATCAGGTTATTATTTCAGGCGCGCCGGGAATTGAAACATCATTTTATATACCTTTTTTGAAAGAGGCAAAAATTCCGGTTCTTTTCCAACAAACTTATTCGCTTTTAAAGCATTCAAAAATTGCTGTCGTAAATTCAGGAACTGCCACACTCGAAACTGCACTTATCGGAACACCACAAGTTGTAGTTTATCATATAAAATTCGGTAAACTTGCCTTGCTTGCAAAAAAACTGTTCCTGAAAGTAAAATTTATCTCGCTTGTCAATCTTATTGCCGGACAAGAAGTTGTAAAGGAAATCGTAGCTTCTGATTTCACGGATGAGAACCTGAAAAAGGAAATTGAAAAGTTAAATGATAACGATGATAATCGCAGGAAGATACAGGTAGGATATAAATTAATAGCTGATAAATTGGGAAAAAAGCCATCAGCTGAAACAACCGCGCAAAAGATTTACAGTATTTTGAAGAATTAGGGGGGGAGTATGAAAAGAGCTTCGCAGGATTGAGTTTTTTATTGTGTGAGTGGAATAAGTTAATTAGTCGAGCCTTAAAAAGCATATAAACAAAAGACAATCAATAAAATAAAT
>CAYQWD010000099.1:0-1715 GCA_964420955.1 uncultured Paludibacter sp.
GAGCTATTTTCGCATTTATTTTTTGTTTTGCGGTGCAAAGATACTTACTTTTTCAAAAATACCAAATAATTCCACAAAAAAATCTCACAAATTTATTTACATTTCTGTTTACAGTAAATAATACAAACAAAATCAATAATAAATTAAATTTGGAATATCAGAATTCATGCTTTTTAATTATTGCTGTGTTTATTGTATTTTTGCAGACATTTTTCAGAAAATATGGAAATTACAAACATATCAGATAAAAAAACACTGTTAAAAATCAGAACGAAATTCAAAAAAGCGCTCAATAAATATTTTCTTATTGAGAACAATGATCATATTCTTATCGGATTATCGGGTGGCAAAGACTCGCTGGCATTGCTTCAATTGCTAGGCGAAAGGATGAAAATTCAGGTACCGCACTTCAAGGCAACTGCTGTTCACATTTTTGTTGAAAATATCGGATATTCTTCCGATATCAATTATCTTCGTGAGTTCTCTTTACAAAACGGAATTCCATTCATAACTAAAACTATCAGATATGAAAATAGATTAGGCAATAAAAAGCCGGAATGTTTTCTTTGTTCATGGCACCGACGAAAAGCACTTTTTAATATTGCACAGGAATTGCACTGTAATAAAATTGCATTAGGACATCACCTCGACGACACAGTTGAAACTGTATTAATGAATCTATTTTATCAAGGAGCTTTCGCTGGAATGCCACCTAAAATTTCAATGTCGAAATTTGACATGACTATCATAAGGCCCATGTGCTTTATTTTGGAAAATGAAGTTTTAGCAATGCAAAGAATTATGGAATACAAACCACAAATTAAAAACTGTCCGTATGAAAAAGATTCATCCAGAAGTAAAATAAAAGAACTTGTAAAACAACTTGGAACTTTAAATCCTGAAATAAGGGAAAGTATAAGAAAAGCTACAGAAAATATAAAAACCGATTATTTACCTTAAAAAAACACATGAAAGTTATTTTCACTATCACTTTTTTGGTTATTGCCAATATATTCATGACACTTGCCTGGTATGGACATTTAAAAATGAAAGAATTTAAATGGTTTGAGTCACTACCTCTTTTTGTTATAATTTTATTAAGTTGGGGAATTGCGCTGTTTGAGTATTTTTTTCAGGTTCCTGCTAACAGAATTGGATTTAAAGGAAACGGAGGTCCCTTTACCCTGTTACAGTTAAAAGTAATTCAGGAAGTGATTACTCTCGTTGTTTTTACGCTATTTTCGTTGATAGCTTTTAAAAATGAAACTTTCCGCTGGAACCATTTAGTAGGATTCTTACTGCTTATACTTGCTGTATATTTTATATTCAGAAAATAATAAAACAGAAGACGAACTTTTGTATGCTCAATTTCATTATAGAAATATGCGCATATCAATTTTTCAGATAAATTAAATGCATAAATATTTATAAGAAATACATTACATTTTTCAAAGAACGTATTTTTTCAATATCTTTGTAATCAGTTTAAAACCAAACCGACATTACAGGCACAAGAACCGAAGGTTTATCATAATATTAAATTAAAGATGAATTTCAGAATTTTAAAATTATTATTTTTTTCAACCGCTATACTTTTCACACAATTATCACTTGCAATAAAAGCCACCCCCGACCCTATAAAAGTTATACAGCCCGATGGGAGCGAACTTACAATTTTATTAAGAGGTGATGAGTTTTTTAAATACAGAACCACC
>CAYQWD010000099.1:1725-8256 GCA_964420955.1 uncultured Paludibacter sp.
TAATAGCTAAAAACAACGAAGGTTTTTATCATTATGCTAAAATAAGTACGACCGGTATAATAGAGCCATTGGCTGTGCGTGCAAATATTCCCAAAAATAGAACCGATGCTGAAGTTAGTTTTCTAAAAACTTTAGCTACCTTGCCTGATTTTTCTGTTATAAATATTGCAAGAAGAGTACAAAAAGCAACTGAAATTAATCAGACAACTGCATCTGCAAAAGGTTATCCACTTACAGGAACACCTCGTTCACTCGTAATTTTGGTTAATTTTTCAGACGTTTCGTTTACAGTTAGCAGTCCTCAAGTAGCTTTTACAAATCTGTTAAATCAGCCCAACTACGCAGCAAACGGAAGTACAGGTTCTGCTCGCGATTACTTTATCAGTGCATCAAATGGTGTTTTCAGTCCACAGTTTGATGTTATTGGTCCTTTAACCCTGCCCAATAACGTAACATTTTATGGTGGCAATGATACTTCGGGCAATGACCTGCGACCCAGACAAATGGTAACTGATGCTTGTGCTTTAGCCGATGCTGCAGGAATTGATTTTTCGGTTTACGATACCGATAAAGATGGCTATGTGGATAATATATTTATATATTACGCAGGACATAACGAAGCCGAAGGCGCTAAAGAATCTACAGTTTGGCCACATCGATGGGTTGTTAGCAATACAAATGTATCTTACGATGGTGTTAAAATTTATGATTATGCGTGTACTTCGGAATTACGCGGCAGCTCAGGTACAAATATGTGCGGAATCGGAACTTTTACACATGAATTTGGTCATGTTCTCGGACTTCCCGATTATTATGCAACCAACGATGCTTCACATCACACTTTGCATAATTGGAATATAATGGACAATGGAGCTTATCTGAACCTCGGCCGTACTCCTCCAACCTATTCGGCATACGATCGGTTTTTTTTAGGATGGCTAAAGCCTACAGAATTAAAAAACCCGCAAAACGGAACTTTAGGAGCGCTACTTGAAACGAATAAAGCATATTTAATTTCGCAATACGAAAATCATAATCTCAACGGGCAAAATCCAAATCCTGTAGAATTTTTCACTTTGGAAAACAGACAAAAAAAAGGCTGGGATGCATTTTTACCTAACAGTGGATTACTTATTACAAGAATCTTTTATAACAATACTACATGGAGAAATAACACTGTAAACAATGTTGCCACTTCGATGGGCGTTGATATTATGGAAGCCGATGGAGTTGCTAATAGCAATACAATTTCCGGCGATGTATTTCCCGGCACAGCAAATGTTACCTCTTACAATCCGACACTTCGTTCGGGGGTTGACATAGCTAAACCAATTACATTTATTAAGCAAGAAGATGGAATAATAACTTTCAGGTTCAGAGGTGGTGGCGATGTGGCAAATGTAGTTGCAAAAAACAATCTGAATCAATTTAAAACCGTTCATGGAACACCTTCTGAACCACAAAGCATAAAAATAAGCGGAAATTTATTAGTTGACAATGTAAAAATGAATTTTGTTTCTAAAAATCATTTTGAATTTAAAAATGCACAGGATGAAAACAGTGATTGGGTAAAATCGTTAATACTGCAAAAAGATGGAACTATTTTACCTGAAACTGAAATTCTTGTACGATATAATCCATCTGAACCATCATTTAAAGCTACCCATACTGACAATCTTACCATCGAAACCATAGATGCAGAGAAATTGACAATACCATTAACTGGCACTTCTTCGAGAAAGATGTATGTAGTACCCCCAAAAGCGAATGAGGCTACTGAAATTACAATGTCGAGTTTTCAGGCAAATTGGGAATCTGTTTATGATGCCAGCGGATATTATCTTACACTTTACAATATTGCTAATGGCAGTTCCGATATTTCAGAAGGATTCGATGGAGGTTTAAATGCACCAACCGGATGGTCAATACTATCAGATGCTCTGACTGCATCATCTACATATAGTGGTAAAGCCATTCCGGCAATTCAGCTCAAAAATACAGGTGATGGAGTTATAACCGGTGAATACTTTTTGGCACCCACCTCCATTTCGGCATTTGTGAAAACCCTTGCCGGCGAAAATGGTGCAATATATTTTGAAGCATGGAATGGAAACAGTTGGAAAATTCTTGACAGTGTTGCTGTTACACCTGTATTGGCAGAAACAAAAAAAATTATTCTGAATCCGGTAAATGATTATAAACAATTCCGATTTACATACCGTAAAGGAATCGGATTTGCAATTATCGATGATATTACTGCTACATTTCCATTTAAACTTGAAATAAATTTTCAGGATAAATGGATTACTCAAACTCACGATGTACAAAACGATTTGATGCCTGAAAGAAAATATTTTTTTAAAGTAAAAGCAAGTGATAAAACACTTTATGATGACAAATCAATTAAATACGAAAATAAAACTGCATTTTCAAATACAATAGAAGTTACCACATTGCCCGATATTGACAGCAAGAAACTTTTAGCATCTCCCTTGAGCGATGGCACTGTTCGTGTTGTGGTTCCGCATACTGGCGATGTTATTGATGTTTTTAATGTAATCGGTCAAAAAATACAATCGATTAAAACAAGTTCAAACCTTGTTTTTATTACCGATCTTCCGCCAAATCAGTTATACATTTTAACATCAGGAACCCGTAAAACAAAAATTGCACTGTAGTAATACAGTGCAATTTTTTTGCTTGCTTGACACAGCTAATGGCTTAGAAAATATTCATTATTTCATCCGTTTCAAGTGGTTTATAAGGACCCTGTTTGACCTCAAAAATTACAGTTCCTTTTTCAAGTACATTAATTGTGTGCCAAGTACCTGCTTGTATGTGCACACCATATCTTCCTTCAACAGGATTAATATCAATATTATCGGTCAATTTCCCATTCTCATCGAACAAAAACAATTCAAGCCTGCCACGCATCACGATATAAGTTTCTGCAGTATTTTTATGTCTATGAACCGGTAAAACAGTTCCTGGTTCAAGAGCATTCAATAAACGTTGTACATCATCTTCAAGTTTATCATGAAGATTGTAATTCATTCTCAATCTTTCATTTTCACAAGCTTTTAAACTTATTTCATCAAAGAGTTTTTTATCAATAATCATAATATTTCAAGGTTTTTTAGGAATGTACTTGCACGCCGATTTGTTATTTCAGCTAATATAAATTTAAGGTTTTTGTTTTTTTTACTACTTTATTTCATTATTAAAATAATTTCAAATATCGATCAAACAACAGATTAAGTGAAATATTTCGAAGAATTCTTCAATTTTCATTTTTTTCTTATTCTTATTTGTATGGCATTTTTAACGGGCTTTTCGCTGAAAAAAATCAGATAACCACCGCCGCCAGCACCACTTAGCTTCCATCCTTGCACTTGATGCTTATAAAGTTCAATTTGTTCGATAATATCATCATTCACCATATTCGGAAACATTGCTATTTGCGCTTCAAATCCTTTTCTGATGGCTTCGCCCGTTGCAATTACATCTTTGCGAAGTATTGCTTCCCAACAATTATCAGCAGCAACACTAAGATTTAAAGCCTTTTGCGTATCGATATTCGTATTTGCAAGCACACTGTAGGTATCTTTGCGGGGGTATAATGGTACCAACCAGATTCTTTTTTCAAGCCAATCGAGTATATCGGCATCATCAACTCTTTCAATTTTTGATGGCCAATAATCGTTTTCGTAGTAATAGCGGTTCAGAGCAGGCATTACAATTCCGAGTGAATCCTGCGAACCGCTTACATATTTTGTTCCAGGCGGATTTTCGAAACAGAAAAGTGTACGTGCCAATTTTTCATGATTTCCTTCAGGGATATCTGTTTGCCAAAGTTCAATTGCTTTTTTTCGACTGCTTGTAGCCATCCCGCTACGATCGTTAAATTCAAAATCGGGTTCAATATTTATTGTTATTACATATCCGGAAGCAAATTCACTTACATAAGGCTGATCGAGCCAGCCACCGCATAAATCAATACGATAAGGAATCCGACATTCCCTACGCAATGCTGTAGTTGAACGTGCAGGTAAATTACCATGCGGAATGCGTTGACTTACCACATATTTTATGCCGAGTTCCTTGCAAAGTTGTTCTTTGGCTGCAGTATGTCCATCAGCATTTACGAAAAAAATATCAGGTTTCAACACCTTAATTTCGTCAAGAAAATCAAGTAAACCACTTCCGTTATTTATCCATGCATCTTTAACAAATTTCAAGGCTTTTACCATATACAGCCGCTCAGCATCGCTATTAATGGTTTTACGTGCTTTCAGTTCATCTATTGTTTTATCCGAGCCAATTCCCACATATAAATCGCCATAACTTGCTGCTTCTTCAAAAAAGGCAACATGACCACTGTGGAGCATATCGTAACAACCACTTACAAATACTTTTTTAGGCATAAATCTTTTAAAATTGCTGTAATAATTTAATACATCATTTCCTTAAAAATTTTAACTTAAAGAAACTTTTCAAAGTTAATAAAAAATGCATAAAGATGCTATTTGTTTCCATATAATGTTTATACTTTCAGAAAATAAAATTAAAAAGTGAAATATTGGTTCTCAGAATCGTATGTATGTACAAATTTGATTACTTCAGGCATGAAATTGTTGAAATTTACACGTAAAATACTTTCGTTGGCAATCAGAAATTCAATAGTAGGAGCCGCTTGTATAGCACGGGTTTTATAATCGGACATAATTTGAAGTGATTTTTCCAGACCGTTGAGTGTAGCATATTGCACGAGTCGGTTTGTGCAAATAAAATGAAAAATGAAGTTCTTTACGCTATGTGGAAGATAATTGAAATAAATTATAGCCGTAGCATAAAACCTGTATGCAAAACTATTCAATGGAACATGTAAACTGTATTTTACAAAATTTGATGCAAGAAAATAATCGTTATACATATCGTTAATAATACCCGAATAACGACCGAAGAACGGACGTAAAAAATTTACAGAATCAATTTGGATTGGATGCGAATCGGTGAAGGTATCAATTTTACGGTGTAATAAAATACCTTCGCGGATTTTTTCGGGATAGTTCAGATAGTCTTTACCTTTGACAAAATCGCCGATAAAATTGCCCAGTTGTAACCTACGGTCTGATCCTGATAGAAAAATATGGGCAAGATAGTTCATTTTTTACAATTTAACAATTATATGATTATGCTTATGATAGATTTTATTTTTTACAAAAATGTAAACAATTGAGAGTACAACAATGACTACAACCATATAAATAGATCCAAATTCAGGGAAATGAAGTAGACCTAAAGCAATGATTAACTGTAAAATTGAATACAGCACAGAAACCAATAAATGGGGAATTTTAAGTTCGTTGGCAAGTAATTGAAACAAATGTTTGCGATGTGGTTCAAAAATATTCTCTTTCAACTTCAGTCGATGTAATATTGTAAGTACCGAGTCGACTCCGTAAACAGACAGAAAAACGATATAGGTAAAATTTCCGGTTTTAATTATAAGTTGACCGAGCAAAAAAACGATGATTACAGCAATTGTAACCGAACCAACATCTCCAGCAAAACATTTTGCTTTTTTTCTAAAATTAAAAAAGTTGAAAACTAAAAGTGACAATAATACAAAATAAATTAGTCGGTTATCGGTAAATTCTATATGCCGGTTGACAAACCAAAAAGCTATTATCACTGCCGTACTGTAAGCACCGGTAATTCCGTTTATACCGTCCATAAAATTAAAAGCATTGAGAATACCTGCAGAAAGGATAAGAGCAATAAGAACAAAGTACCATGGATGTGAATACAAATTCCATTCGAGAAAAATAAGAAATAATCCCGCAAACTGAAATGAAAGTCTGAATTTTGCTGAGAGTGTTTTCACATCGTCGGCAAAACTGACAAGAGATATGAGCGAAAGCCCGACAAAAAACCATGTGTAATTAAATCCACTTATTACATAATAAAGGAAAGCTGCAATGTAAAAAACCACTCCCCCGCCTCGAAGAATAATTCCCTCATGTGAGCTACGCTGATTTGGTTTATCGATAATATTAAATTTGTCGGCTACTTTAAAATATGCCAATTGAGCGCTTATAAGAAGTATTGTGATAAGGATGTATAGCATCAGAAATTTATTTTGAAATTGATAAAAATTAGAAATTAAGAAATTATTTATATGACTTATAAAATATCAGTGTTCTCCGGTATAAAAAATATGAATTACTATAATGAGATCTCTCACTTCGTTCCAGATGACAATCAGTTGGTTATATTAATAAATTCAATACAAAATGCTGTCATTCAGAGCGAAGCGAAGAATCCAATGATTTTTGGCGGACAACAATGTAAAATATCAATTAATACATGAAAAAAAAATGAACGCAATTCTGTCCTGAAGTTTCGGAATCGGGAACTCAGATTTAGCTGTTCAGATAGCTATCACAATTATTTTTTTATAACGAATTACTTAATACATGACAAAAAATAGAACGCAGATTCCGATAGCTATCGTAAGACTGATGTAGA
>CAYQWD010000100.1:0-960 GCA_964420955.1 uncultured Paludibacter sp.
CGATGTCAGTCCATTTACATCGTAAGCAAAAGTCCACACGTGAAAATCGGATGAATAGTTTACTTTTTTATATCCAGTGGTTGGTCCGAATCCAATTGTACCCGGATTGTAAGGAAAACGCTGAGGAATGAAAACAGAAGGCGCAGTTTGATCTACTCCAGGGTATGCCTGTATTACTTTTTTTGCGTAATCGATGGCGATATTTCCGGTGAGCGATGGTTTGACTTCCATATCTTCTGCTTTGCCATAATACATAAATCCTGAATTCAGTCCACCGAAATAGAAATGCCATGCTTTTTCGGCATTGGTAGCCGTGCTTCCTCCATCGGATATCTTATCGATACGCAAATTTCCTCCTTCGAGGTCTTCGGACATTATTACAAAATTTTCTGTTGCGGTAATAACTGCCCAGTTACGTGCATCTTCAGTCCAACCATCAGGATCGAAACGAAAATCAGATTTGCTGTAAAGAGGCCAGAGCCAGTTTATAAATTGTGGATGTCCCCAGTCGTTTTCTGCATTTACCCAGGCTCCATCTTCAACACGAACAATATTGTTAGCAGGTACAGGATTATCTTTTAAAAATTGCTGTATAGTAGTGGGTTTGTAGCCTGCATTGGCAGCAGCATGTGTAAAACTTGCAACAGCTTCGTTGTAATAAGAACTTCCTCCGCCCCAAGCATTATCACCATCGTGTGCTAAAAGAACTATGCTGGGATGCTTTTCGGTGCTGTAGGGAGCAATTTTTGAAGCAATATCACTTGTATTTGCACCACTGTAGCCATCAACATAACTTATGTAATTGCACATGGGTACAACATCAATTTTGTACTGAGTTCCGTTTTCAGGATCGATGTATTGAGCTTTATGAGCCTGATAACAATAGGGGGCTGCCAGTCTGTTTCCTCTGCCATCGATAGTGGCATCGAACCAGTTTTGACCTTTTTCAGGGACACGATC
>CAYQWD010000100.1:1002-8199 GCA_964420955.1 uncultured Paludibacter sp.
CGGACAAAGTACGTGCAAGGTGACTGTTGGCTATCACCGACCATTCAATATTACACTCGACGAGGGTTTTAATAATTCTTTCAGAGAAAGCACATTCAGCAGGCCAATAGCCCTTGGATATAAATCCGTAGTATTTTTTTGCAGCATATTGATGTGCCAGAATTTGTTTTTTCAATGTACGGTCGCTAACCAAAGGTGATAAAGCATGATCGTAAGTAAATCCTACCACATCGAGACGTGGAAATCCACCTGAAGTTTTCCATGCAATAGCTTCTTTATACGGATTCATCCACGATGCTGAGTAACCCCATTGATTTTTAGCTCCAAGTGATTGAAGGTTTTCCATTAAACCTGCAGAAATACTTAGCTGTGCGCCAGCATTAGGTACATTGCGTATGTTGTTTATCGCATTACGGGGTGAAGTTTGGTAAGCCTGTACGCGATCGGCTTTAGAGAATATTTCTTCAAGATTATTTGTAGGATGTGATACTGAACTTCCCTGATAACGGTTTTGTCCACTCATTTTCAGTCGATGGGATTCTTCAACAAACTGTTTAGTGTCCGGTTTGTCTTTACTTTTGTCTGCCCAGTACACCGGCTGATCCATGTGCCATAAGTATGTTGTGTGAACTGATTGAGCAGAAATTTCATCAGCAAAAATAATTGAACATAAAATCTGTATTAAAAAGAAAGAAATTGTGCGTTTTTTCATTTGTAGTGATTGTCCATTGTGATTTTACAAAAATAATTTATAAATGTATTTATTGAATAAAAAGCTTCATTATAATCAATATTTTATATGCAAACGATTGAACTACTTTACAAAGTATTGCAAACTAACCTAATGGAAGTTTTTTTTGAAATCATTTTCTGAATTGAATACAGTTTATATGATGAAGGTAAAAAATACCGATAATTACTATAAAAGCATTTTTTGAATCAGTATATTCTCATTTAATTGAACTTTCGCAAGCAATTAATTGCTTGATTTTCCGGTGTTTAAAAATTTATAATGATTGATAGTCAAATAGTTATACAAAAAAGAACTTTATCAAATTTTTATCGCCCTACCTCTCCTCTAACCCTTCTCCCAACCTCTATCCCCCTTCGGGGGCTTTCTTCCCAAAGAAAAAAGAAAATAGAAAAAGGATTTTAGAGAGGGGAACAGTTTAGTGCATGTAATAAAGTAAGCCAAATACTTAAATTGTTTGATTTATTGCATAATACACATGCGAAAGTTGAATCATTTAATAAATTAATCATTGAAAACGCATTTTGTTGTTTGCAAAAAAAGCAGCATTTCAGCGATTTTATATATCGATGAAAACAAAAAAGTAGTAAATTTGCCCTTTAGTTTAAAGGAAAAATAATCAATTGATATGAAGACAATATATTTTATTTTATTTGTTATCATCTTTGTAATGAGATTACAGGCACAGGATGAAATAATGCTTTATCCCAATGGAATAACTGAAAATAAAGAACTTGCAGCAAAAGAAAGTTATCGCGATAATGAGTTTATTATTAACATAAGTACTCCCAGAATGTATGTATATCCGACTTTAAAAGAAATAGCAAGCGGTACAGCAGTGCTTATTTGTCCTGGAGGAGGATATGGCGGTGTATCTCATATTAAAGAAGGCAGGGAAATAGCATATTGGTTTAACAGGATCGGAGTTACTGCTTTTGTTCTATATTATCGCATGCCGAACGGCCATCATACTATTCCGCTTAAAGATGCTCAAACTGCAATTTCAATTATCCGAAAAAGAGCTAAAGAATGGGATATTGATAAAAATAAAATTGGAATTATGGGTTTCTCTGCCGGAGGACATTTAGCCTCAACTGTTGGTACACATTTCACCAATAAAACTGACCGTCCTGCATTTATGATTTTAGCTTATCCTGTTATCACAATGGATAAAAATATTTCGCATGGAGGTTCACGAACAAATCTACTCGGTAAGGATCCATCTGAAGAACTCATAAGAAAATACTCCAATGAATTACATGTCAGTCGCAAAACCCCCCCCACATTTTTAGTACATGCGTTTGATGATAAGGCTGTACCCATAGCTAACAGCGAAAATTTTATTAAAGCATTGCATGCTAATAAAGTATCAGCAACCCTTGTAACTTACGAACAGGGTGGGCATGGTTTTGGTATGCGAAAAAAAGGCATCCCCGCCGATCATTGGGATCAGGAACTGATAAAGTGGCTGGTTTCTCATAAATTTATTAAATAATGACTTCTGAATATGCCAAAGAAGCTTTTGAGCTTTTAAAATCAATTATCAGAATTCCATCCTATAGCGGGGAAGAAGGAACTGTTGCCGATTTTCTTGAGGAGTATCTTGAGCAGAAAGGCTATGCCGTATCACGCAAGGCTAATAATATCTGGTTAATGAGTCCTGGCTTTGACCTTACCAAACCTGTGATTTTACTCAATTCGCATATCGATACGGTAAAACCTGTTGCAGGTTGGACGAAAAACCCACACACTCCTATCATTGAAAATAATTGTTTATACGGGCTTGGAGCAAACGATGCAGGAGCTTCGGTTGTAAGTTTATTATATGCATATTTTGCTCTTACAGAAAAGCCACAGCCTTACAATCTGATTTTCGCAGCAACAGCCGAAGAAGAAATTTCGGGCGCTAATGGTATTGAAAGTTTGATTAAAGAGTTTCCGCCAATTCATTTTGCCATAATAGGCGAACCAACAGAAATGCAACCGGCAATAGCCGAACGCGGTTTAATGGTGCTTGATTGTACTGTGCATGGGAAAGCCGGACATGCAGCCCGAAACGAAGGCGATAATGCAATATACAAGGCATTAAAAGAAATTGAATGGTTTAGAGCTTTCAAATTTAAGAAAACATCAGCATTACTTGGCGAAGTAAAAATGTCAGTTACGCAAATCAATGCAGGTTATCACCACAATGTAGTGCCGGATAAGTGTACATTTGTGGTTGATGTAAGAACCAATGAAAAATACTCGAATGCCGAAATACTGCAAATTATTCAGAAAAATGTAAATTGCGAAGTTAAAGCTCGTTCTACACGCTTGAATTCTTCATTTACTCCACCTCATCATCCATTTTTGACAAAAGCTTATGAACAGAACCTTATTCCTTATGGTTCACCAACATTATCTGATCAGGCAATTATTCCATTTGAAAGTGTAAAAATTGGACCGGGTGTTTCAGCACGTTCGCACACAGCCGATGAGTTTATTAAGTTTTCTGAAATAGAAGATGCAATAAATACTTTTATTTCAATTCTTGATGAACTACAACTTTAAGTAATTTTTTTGTCCTGATTTACCGCTAAAAATCCATTTTCACCTCAATTTAATTACAAAAAGATTATAGTGTTTCTATATTTGCTGTCAGAAATAAGAATCAGCTACTAAAACGAATCCAAAAACAATTATGTCGAAAAAAATTTTTATTATCGTTTGTGGAATCATTATTTTTATAAGCACACAGAAGTCATATACACAAACAAACCTGAATTTAGTTTTTTTTAATGGCACAGATGAGAAAATTTCTATCGCCGATATTAAAACACTCCGATTCATAAATAGTGGATTAAGTGTGTTATTAAATTCAGGCACAAATTCAGTTTATGAATTAGGGCAAATAAAGAAAATTACTTTTAAATCAGTGTCAGCCGTCGAAACAGTAGAGTCTGATGCGCAATTTCAAGTTTTTCCAAATCCGGTAAAAGAATTATTATTTTTAAAGAGTTTTGGACAAACCACAGGTGTTATTCATATTTACAGTATCGATGGGAAAAAGGTTCTTGAGAAGAACTATATTAAAGACGAATATATTGATGTAAGTACATTGTCGCGTGGAGTTTATATCATAACACTTAACAGTCAAGCGCAAAAATTTACCAAATTATGAAAAGAAATATAATAGCAATAGCGCTGACAGTACTTTTGGTTACTTTTCTTGTAGCAGAAGAAAGACTCTTTATTTATTATACAAATAAAACTGTTTCAAGTTATAGCGTAAGTTCGGTTGACAGTATAAAATTTACAAATGACCAATCAGCTATTAATATTTTCTTAGAAAAAAACATATTAACTTACCCGATAAAAGAAATTGACAGTCTAATAATTTCGGGTACACCTGATACCGTAAAAATAACTTACAAGGGTAACACTGTTGAAATACAGAATCCACTCAGCAATGCCGGAGTAGATATTACAGTAAACGGCGCAGATGTGATAGTAAACTCTACATTATCCGAGAATCAGGTAAAATACCTTTTAAAGGGTAATTCTTCTGATGGATTGTTTAAGATTTATAGTACATTTAAGTTTGAGCTATTACTCAGTGGATTGACATTGACAAACACTGATGGTCCGGCAATAAATATTCAGTCAAAAAAGCGTATTGACTTGAAATTATTAAGCGGAACCTCAAATACTCTTATTGATGGTACATCTTATACAAGTTCTACCGAGGATCAAAAGGGCACTATATTTAGCGAAGGTCAACTGATTTTCGGTGGAAGTGGAAGTTTGACCATAAAAGGAAATAAAGGTCATGCAATATGCAGCGATGACTATATTGAAATTGAAGGTGGTAATATAACAGTTACAAGCGCCTTGAAAGATGGAATACACTCAAAAGATCATTTTAATTTAGAAGCAGGCGTATTAAATATTACTGCTACAGGCGATGCAATTGAATGTGAAACAGGAAAAATTAAAATTGAAGGTGGTTCGGTAACTTCGACTATTACAAGCGCCGATGCCAAAGGATTAAAATGCGATAGTACTTTTACTATGACTGGCGGAAATATTAATCTTACTGTATCAGGCAGCCAGGGTAAAGGAATAAAATCCGTCGGTAAAATGAGTATTTCGGGAGGCAATATAACAATAAACACTTCAGGTGGTGTGGCTTTATCCGCATTAGGTTCGGGTTCTGTACCTTCTTATTGTACTGCCATAAAATGTGATACAACGATCAATATTTCGGGTTCGACAATTACGATAATTGCTTCCGGAATTGCCGGAAAAGGAATTTCGTCAGATAGAGATATTAACATAACAGGTGGAACAACCAAAATAACTACATCGGGCAATGGCGCAATTTACACAAACTCTCTTGGTGTTGTTGATGCTTATTCAAGTGCAGCTATCGATGCTGATGGAAATGTGAATATTTTAGCAGGAGAGATAAATATTATTTCTTCCGGATTAGGGGTGAAAGGAATTACAGCCGATGGTAATACCATAATTGGAAGCACAAACAGCAATCCTGTAGTAAACATAGCAAGTTCTGGTACAAAACTGCTTGTTTCTGGAATAGCAAATTATGTTACTGCAATTTATTCAGAGCCCAAAAACATAAAAAGTAATGGAAGTATTACTATAATTAATGGAACCGTTACATTATCGTGTACTCAACAAGGTTCTGAATTGATCGACAGCGATAAAGATTTGAATATTAATGGCGGGACTTTTATTCTTACATTAGGTGGCAATCAATCGAAAGGACTAAAAGCGACCGGCAGTATAAACTTGAATGGAGGTACGATTAATGTTACTTCAACAGGAGGAGTTTTTCTTGAAAATGTAGCTGCTGCCACATACAATCCTTCTTATTGTGCTGCTATTAAAAGTACGGGTTCAACTATTGTAAATGGTAGTAATATAACCATAACACATACAGGAGTGGCTGGTAAAGGAATATCAGCTGATTCAAATGTTGAAATCATAAAAGGTACTGTACAGATTTCAACTTCGGGTGGCGGAACAACATACAAAAATGCATCAAATGTAACAGATGCGTATAATGCAACTTGTATCAGCGCCGATGGATCGCTAACAATTAAGGATGGCAAAATTACCTGTTCAAGTTCGGGTAGTGGAGGAAAAGGAATTTCTGCAAATGGCACTATTTCTATTGGCGAGTCTAACATTGCTCCAACAATAAACTTAACCACTACAGGTGCAAAGTTTCTTGTCTCAGGCTCGGATTATTGCCACTCTAAAACCCTGAAAGCAGATGGGGCAATTACCATCAACAATTGTAATATGTCAATCAGCTCAACTGACGATGGAATTCATTCTGAAGCTTCGATAACTATTAACGATGGAAGCATTACTGTATCAAACTCACTTGAAGGTGTTGAAAGTAAATACATTTATTTCAAAGGGGGTACAACTAATGTAACTGCCTCGAATGATGGTTTTAATGCAACAATGGGATTGACAGCCGGTGGAACAGAGTCAAACGACAACAGTCTTCTTTCAATTTCAGGAGGTACACATTATGTGAATGCTACCAATGGCGATGCTATTGACAGTAATGGAAATATATTAATTACGGGTGGAATTGTTTTTGCAAATGGACCAAACAGTGGCGTAGAAGAAGCCGTAGATTTTAATGGAAATTTCAACATGAATGGCGGTACATTTATTGGCGCAGGTTCCAGTTCGAACATGACAAAAGCTATGAGTAGTACTTCTACACAATCCAACATGTATCTCTCAACAAGTACAATGATTGCAAATTCTACCTTGATGACAATTACAATAGGAGGTGTGGCAACTGCATGCTTTAAGCCGAGAAACGGTGGATACAAGTTTTTGATTTCAACTCCTCAAATGACAAAAGGTGCAGCTTATGTAATTTATACCGGTGGAACTTACACCGGTGGAACTTCAACTAATAACTTGTACCAAAACGGAACATTTTCAACAGCAGGCGCCACTTCAAAAAAATCAGGAAATTTGTCGACTACTGCATCTGTTAATTCAATTACATTCTAAAAATTTTTATGTTCATAGTAAAGTTAAGTAGTCTACCATTAGTGTGTCCTTTTCAAAATAATATAACTCGATGCGTTCATTAATTATAAAGTATCAATGAACACATTATATAATCAGCATTATAACATTTTTGTCCAAGTACATGACAAAAGTTTATATATAAATGATTTTGTAGAAAAGAGAACGCTGATTTACGCTGATTAAACGTATTTTAATCTCGCCTTTGGCGAGATGATTTCAGTTATTTATCTTAATCCAATCTTGCTTGCAAGATTTAATCCATTTGGTCTCGGATACCGAACGACCGCTATTTGCGGTCTGTGGGGTAAATCTTAATTTGGATTTTTTTTCCACTTTACAACACTTGCTTGCAAGATTTAATCCATATAGAATCCGTT
>CAYQWD010000101.1:0-8193 GCA_964420955.1 uncultured Paludibacter sp.
TATTTTGCGGTCTGTCGGGTAAATTTTACATCAGTCTCCCGATAGCTATCGCGATCTGCGTTCTATTTTTTGTCATGTACCAAGGATTATTTTAATAACCAGTTTTAAATAAAGTTCACGCATTTACAAAGAGCCTTTTTGGGGGCTCGAACCCCAGACCTATTCATTACGAATGAATTGCTCTACCAACTGAGCTAAAAAGGCTTGAAATATTTCCATGAACAGGGTGTAAATATATATTTTAAAAATGAATGCACAAAAACAAAATGAATTTAAAAATATACTTATTTATAATATCCCCTTGACAGGAAAAATTCAATTAGGATGTTTTGGCACATTAACTACTATTGCTACTTTATTTCGATTTAGTTTCGCTTTGATAAAGGGTAAGAATATTATTTGGCTTCATTTTTCATAAGGCATTTCAATTCCAGTTTGTTGACATACTCAGGAAGATACCAATATATGCACTTTTAGAGGAAACCTACGTCATAAACAATGTAGAAGCCATAATTTTCGGGCATGATATCTTTGCTCGAATGCCAAGAGCAGATTTGGAGATTTTGCATAACACAAACCATGGGCAAAAACACACTTGTTGTGAATAAACTTAGTGCGAATATTGAAATTATGTAAATCAACTATGTGAAACAAAAAAAATGCTTCAGGGTGAAAAATTGTCCAGTTACAAATTAATATTTTTGTTTCAGTATGCAAATTTTCAGTATTTGCTTACGTACTAAAAATATTAACCTGATAAATTCTCGAATTTATTCATTTTTCAAAAATTTGAAAAATGAATAAATTAATCTTTGGCATTCAATAAACACTTCAAAAAATTGGAAATTAAAATATTCATGCAGATCGATAGTAAAAATGTATTAAAAAAATCAGTTTTAGTGAAACTAACATGAAAGATTTGAAAAACAACCATGAAATAAAAATTTTTTATCAGCACCGATTATTTTTAAAAACACGACAGTAATTTTAAAAAAACTGCGGTTTTTCTTCAAATTCATAAATAATCGCCAAATTTTACCAATTTCAAATTGTAAAAAATACACTACATAAACTAATATAAATCCCACGAATTTACTTCTACACTTTTAATTTGAAATTTAAAAGCAAAAAGTCCTAATGCATTAAATTTAAACCGGTTAAATATCCCAAATCCACAAGATTTATATTGTGGTATTACTAAAATCTTTTTAAATTTGCCGAAAAATTGATATAAAAAAATGCACAATAAGCCTATAAAATCGTTTTCCGAATTAACCGGTTATTTACAGAATATCAACGAACGCAAAAAACTTGCAGTAGCTAATGCTAATGACAGTCACACTATTGAAGCAGTGTTAATGGCAGTTGAAGCGGGCTTAATCGATGCTTATTTGATTGGCGATGTCGGACAAATTGAATCGCCGCTCTTTTTTGAGAAAAACCTTTCCATGCATATTCATATAATCGATGTACCTGAAGTTAAAGCTGCTACCCTTGAAGCTGTTCGAATGGTTAAGGAAGGTGAAGCTGATATTTTAATGAAAGGTCTTGTAAATACCGATGTAATACTTCGTGCAATTCTCGATAAAGAAAAAGGCTTGTTACCCCATGGTAGAGTAATGACATATAATGCAGCGCTTGAGATTCCACGATATCACAAACTTTTGTTTTTTTCCGATCCGGCTGTAATTCCATCTCCAACAATTGAGCAGCGCACAGCCATGATTAAGTATGCTATTAACACTGCCTATAAATTCGGCATCGAAATTCCCAAAATTGCACTCATGCATGCTACTGAAATTGCAAATCCGAAAATTCATTACATGCAGGATTATTTGGAAATTATGCAATTATGGCGCGAGGGAGAATTTGGAAATGTAATTCTGGACGGACCGCTTGATATTTTCCTTGCCTTGGACAGTGAACGCGGCGGTATAAAAAATGTCAGTACGCCTGTACTTGGCGATGCCGATGTTTTGATTTTCCCAAATTTCGAATCAGCAAATATTTTCTACAAGAGCGTTTCGCTTTTTGCCGATGCCCAAATGGGCGGCATACTACAGGGAACAGACAAACCTGTGGTTATGACATCGCGCAGTGAAAGTACACTCTCAAAATTTTACAGTATTGCTATTGCGTGTATTATGGCCTGAATTCGAATCAATTACAGTTGCTTAAACATTTCATCCAAACCTATTTCGAGCGAAGTTTTTATTACATCTGCTTCAACAAGCTTATCAGCTGTGAAAGAAGTTGTAAGTGCAAGACACTTACAACCAGCTGATTTTGCAGCTTTTACGCCACTCACAGCATCTTCTACCACCAAACATTCGTCAGGGTTTAATCCAATTTTTTGAGCGGCTAAAATGTAAATATCCGGAAAAGGTTTCTTTCTTTCTACATCTTCGCCACTTACAATAGCATCGAAGGTATTAATAGGCAAACCAATTTCACGCAGATTTATTTCAATTTTCACCCGATCGGCGCTGCTTGCAACGGCAAGTTTAAGACCTTTTTCTTTACACTTACGAATAAAACTTTCAGTGCCCGGCAATGATTTCAACTTACCATGCGTAATTTCACCATAAATCTGATAAGTTCTTGCCTTATCTCTTTCAATTTCAACTTCAAATCCGTTTGTTATCCCAATACCGCTAATGTAACTATTCTCACCTGTACCTACAAAGGGTAATGCATCAGAAGGCTGAACCTTAACACCATGTTCGGCAAACATCATTCTGGCTGCTTCGAAAATATATTCTTCCGAATCAACCAACACACCATCCATATCGAAAAGAATGCCCTTTATTTGTTTTTGCATATCAAATTGGATAAATTAATGCTCTGTTAATAGAATTATTGCGGCTGTTTTGAAACACGTCAAACCGCTTCAAGCGGTTGAACGCTTTTCTCGGATACCGAACGACCGCTATTTGCGGTCTGTCGGATAAATCATTAAATGGATATTTTGCACTTTACACAACACTGATTGAAAATTGAAAATAGTTTTTACATTAACAATACTGATTTAAAAACCACAAAGTACACAAAAGAACACAAAAGATAAAAGATTTAATTTATGAGAACAAACATAATTGAAATTTCAATATCGAAAAATATTTTGTGTTAACTCTTTGTTTTATAATGTGATAAGAAATAAATAGTAAATGGTAAATAGTAAATTGTAAATAATTTTATTCTTCTACAATTTCAATAGTAATCATTTTATCACCCTGACGGATTGCATCAATCACTTCCAAACCTTCCACAACCCGTCCGAAACAGGTATGATGACGGTCGAGATGCGCGGTATTTCTCCTGCTGTGGCAAATAAAAAACTGCGAACCGCCTGTATTTCTTCCGGCGTGAGCCATCGACAAAACACCACGGTCGTGATACTGGTTTTCGCCATCGAGTTCACAATTGATTTTATAACCGGGACCACCTGCACCGTTTCCGATTGGACAACCACCCTGAATTACAAAATCGGGAATTACTCGGTGAAAAGTCAATCCGTTATAAAATCCTTTTTCTGCCAAATCGCAAAAGTTTTTAACTGTATTGGGTGCATCTTTTTCGTAAAATTCTACTTTCATCACGCCTTTTTCTGTTGTAATAATTGCTTTTTTCATGTTCAATAAAATTTTTTTATTTTTCAATTTTGCTGCAAAAGTAATTATAATTTTGTGCAGTTGCTAAAATTAATTGATTGCAGTAAGTAAAAGTAATCTGAAAGTTCTGTATTTTTGCTGATTACTAATTTGATAAAAAAATTAGCAAATATAAAAATGCTCATCGATTTAAAAAACTTCTTCGAAACTCTGCCTTCACTTTTCTATATGTCCTATACATACAGAATAATTGTTGATGCATGGGCATTATTTCTTGAATTGCTCATATATTTGGTGCTGGGAATTATTTTTACAGCATTATTTCAGGCATTTATCAACAAGCAAAAACTCAGCGCTTACGTAGCCCGCAGTCCACATTTGTCGATAATTGGTGCAGCAAGTTTCGGAGCGATTTCGCCAATAGGAACTTATATTTGCATTCCTATGGCAGGGAGTTTATACAAAAAAGAAACGCCACTCGGTCCGCTAATGGCATTTTTAGTTGCCTCGCCCATTCTTAATCCTACAATATTCATGTTAACGCTCGGCGCATTCGGGTACGAAATGGCAATAGTTCGTTTAATTACAGGAGTTTTACTTGGTGCAACTGCAGGTTATATTTTTTGGTTTTTGGGTAA
Organism: uncultured Paludibacter sp.; assembly: GCA_964420955.1. Taxonomy (GTDB): domain Bacteria; phylum Bacteroidota; class Bacteroidia; order Bacteroidales; family Paludibacteraceae; genus Paludibacter. Next base: position 4,250 of record CAYQWD010000101.1, read on the forward strand.
AAAAGTTGGTAACACAAAAACAATGGACGAAAAAGAAAATACCAAAGCTAAAACTATTGAAAAAAATTATTTGCAACGATTTCTGAAAGAACTGAAAGGAACAACGCTTTATATGTTGAAATATTTTTCGATAGCTATAATTATTGCAGCCGCTATTAAAAATCTGATTACAACCGAACAGGTTGAGTGGATTTTGGGAAGTGGCTCAGTTGCATCAGTAATTTTTGCAGCCGGAGCAGGTATTCCGCTTTACTCGTGTGGAGGCGCTGCTATTCCAGTTCTTTATCAATTATCGGAAATGGGTATGACACAAGGCGCAATTTTAGCTTTTTTTATTTCCGGACCTTCTACACGAATTTCAAATCTGGTTATTCTTGGTTCTGTTTTGAATATCAGAATATTATCCATATATTTGAGCATTGTTTTAGTTGGTGCGGTAGCGTCAGGAATATTGTATAATTTATTTTAGAGGGAATAATTTATTTTGCAGATGTACTAACCAATAATCATTTAAACTCTAATTCAGACATTTTTACTTCCAGAAATATCAAATTCATGAAATCGAAAAATAAGCAAATTAAAACTATAAAAGTAATTACAATAACAATTTCAATAATTGGATTGCTGGCTTGGGACATGGCTTACAATAATAAACAAACGTATATTGAAGGTTCGTTCAGAGCCGATTCACTTTTTAATTTCCCTCCTCCCCGTTCCCAAAAAGTTGCTGTAGTTGCTTCAGATAATACAATGCTGCCAAATCCCGCACCTGTAACTGCAACCAATTTATCATATCAGCAAATAAAAAGTATGGTAAAACAAGCTATCGATTTAATTGGCGGAATTTCAGCTTTTGTACAGGAAGGCGATACGGTATTGATAAAGCCAAATATCGTGGGTGCAAAAGCAACCGGCGATGGTGAGAATACCGACATTCGGGTTGTTAAATCAATCATTTCAATCATTTACGATACTTATCAGAATAAATGTAAAATATATATTGGCGAAGGTTCAGCGCGAAGTAATGCTACAATGGGTGGCGAAGGTTGGATAGTGGCAGGTTACAAAAATCTATCTTCGGATGCTGATTTAAAAGGAATAAACTTTGAACTTGTAGATTTGAATGATGAAGTTGCAAATGGTTTAAATTTAGTTCAGATAACATCAAAGGCAAGTTTAGCGTATGCACAGAATGGAAAATACTGGATTCATAAGTTTCTTACTTCACCAAACATCAAATTTATTAATGTTCCTGTTTTAAAAATGCATGAACCGGGCATAACCAATGCGCTAAAAAATCAGATTGGAGTGGCTGCCGGAGCAAAATATGGCTGGAATAAAGTTAAAGGCGGTCCGGGTGGAAAATTGATTCATCATGCTGAGTTCACTTCGGCTTACAATTACAAATCGTGGCAGGACGAAGAAATTGTAGATTTGTGCAGTTGCATTAATAATTTCACTCTTAATATCATTGATGCATTGTTATGTCTCGAAACGCAAAAAACGTTAATGCCAGGAGGTTCAAATCAGGTAAGGTTAAACACCATTATTGCAGGAGCAAATCCGGTTGCAGTTGACCACGTTTGTGCAAAAATAATTGGTTCAAATCCCGATGATATTGCACATCTTACCATGGCTGAAAAAATCGGACTTGGCACCAATAATTCCGACAGTATCAACATTTTTGGCGAAGATATTGCTTCAAAATACAAATATCAATTTGTGCGCGGATCGATTCACGCACAATACGGACAGGGAAACAGAATCTGGTTGATTTCACCTGCTTTCAATTATAATACTATGTCAACCGATTATCTGGGAGGTGAAAGTGAAATTAATCCACAAAAAGGCGACTTAAAATGGTCAGCGCCAATGTACTTTTTCGACGATAGAATTGACTTGAACAGTTTTCTAAATCCGACCGGTAATGTTGTGGCATATTGTTTCAGTAATGTTTATTCGCCGGTGGCGCGAACCAATGTTGAATTGTGGTTAAATTCCGAAGAAGATATGAAAGTTTTTGTAAATGGTAAAACAGTTTATAATTACAGCGGTTCGCGCCCCAATGCAAATCTGGTTACAGATAAACCGCTGATTGATTTGCAGAAAGGTGAAAACAGAATTTTAGTAAAAGTACTTCAGCGAACAGGTTGTTTTGATTTTGCCCTGAATATATGTGAACCAAACACAAATGGCAACCGCATTGAAGGATTAAAATTTTATATAAAGAACTACAATGAGCCAGCCGGATTAACATCAGAAATTAAACAAATTAACTATTTATCAGACACAGATTTAAAAATTTTAATAAAGTCAGATTATCTTTTAGTAGATGAAGATAATATCTATAAAATAATTTTATACAATATAAATGGTATAAAAATCGGGAGTGCCAACGGCAATAAAATCCACTTCGGGAACTTAAATAAAGGAACTTATATTGTTGGCATTAAATTTAATAACGGAAAAGTTGTAAACCAAAAAATTTCAATCTATTGAAGACAATGAATCGATTGTATTAATTTTTATTTTTTTAACAAAATATTTTTTTTCAGAATATTTTTTACTTTTATACCAAAATAATAAAAAAATTAATACAATATGGAAAATCTGAACGAACAATAACTATTACAAGAAGTTAACCAGGAACAATTTAACCTTGAAGATAATCAGAAACGCAAAATGGAGCAAATGCTCTTGAGTCAGAATTACCCTTTCAGACTTATTGCAGGTATAGCAGCAGGATTAATAGGAGTCATACTTTGGGTACTTATTACAGTTTCAGCCTAATATCAAATTGGTTATATGGCTGTTGCAATTGGCTTGTTAGTCTGTTTTTCAATTCGTTTTGCAGGTAAGGGTTTTCAGCCGGTTTTTAGCATAACAGGAGCAGTTATTTCATTGGCAATTTGTGTTTTAGGCAACGTTTTTAGTCTGATTGGTTTTTACGCAAAAGAAGAAGGATTAAGTTTTTTCAGGTTTTAGGCGATATTAACTATGGAGCAATTCCGGGAATTATGGTTGAGACTTTCAATCCAATGGATTTACTTTTTTATGGAATAGCAATTTATGAAGGTTATAAATTTTTAGTGATTAAAGCAGAATAAAAAAAGTTATAAAATTTGAGAAAAGGGTTGCAAGGATAAACCGGCAATCCTTTTTTTATTTTACGAAGTTTATGGTATAGTTCATCAATATTTATCATATTATATTTGTTTGTTACAAAAAATGTAATAACTTTGTGCTTACATAAACAGAAAAAAGAATATGGAAGTATCAATAGTAAAAATTGGGAATTCAAGAGGTTTTAGATTAAGTAAAACCTTATTGGAAAAATACCAAATCAAGGATAAAGTAGAATTAATTCTTGAAAAGAATCAGATTGTAATCAAGCCGGTGGCAGAGCCTCGTAAAGGGTGGGATATGCAATTTAAACAGATGCATGAAAATGGAGATGACAAGTTGTTGATTGGAGATGTTTTCGAAGACGAAAATATGGAGGACTGGCTATGAATCAGTATGACATCGTATTGATTAATCTGGATCCGACCGTTGGAAGTGAGATTCAAAAGACCCGACCCTGTGTTATCGTCTCACCGAATGAAATAAATCACAATCTTCAAACATTAGTAGTTAGTCCCATGACAACAACTTCCCGAAAATATCCAACCAGAGTTGAGGTAAAACATAATGGAAAAACGGGTTGGATTGCTATAGATCAAATCAGAACAATAGATAAAGTCAGAATTATCAGAACACTTGGCACTTTGAAAAAAAGCGAGATTCAGGAGGTTAAATCTGTAATCAAAGAGACATTTGTTGATTGAAAAAATAAACAACAAAACCAAAATATAATATAATGCTTCAGTTTTAAGGAAAACGAGAAAAGCCTAATTAGTCGAGCCTTAAAAAGCCCATTTACGATTATAAAAAATTAAAAAAAT
>CAYQWD010000102.1:0-1426 GCA_964420955.1 uncultured Paludibacter sp.
AAGATAGAACTCGATTGCTCTTGCGTGCTGGTTCATCAGAAAATAAATGTTTCCATAGCCGGTAGCTTCCGGACGAATGAGCGAACCTCCAAAGTCAATGCCTTTTCCGGTGAGCACACCTGTGTTTTCGTTGGCAAGTTTACGATACATACCATACATATAAGCCACTTCACGACCTCCTACGCCGATGTCGCCTGCAGGTACATCGGTATCGGGTCCAATATGTTTCCAAAGTTCGAGCATAAATGCCTGGCAGAAACGCATGATTTCAGCATCGGATTTTCCCTTCGGATTGAAGTCCGATCCACCTTTTCCACCACCCATAGGAAGCGTAGTGAGTGCATTTTTGAATACTTGCTCAAAAGCTAAAAATTTCAAAATTCCCGGATAAACTGAAGCATGGAAGCGTAAACCACCTTTGTACGGTCCGATGGCGTTGTTTTGCTGAACGCGGTAACCCATATTGGTGTGTACTTTGCCTTTGTCGTCAACCCATGTAACGCGGAATGAAAAAATACGGTCGGGAATGCAAAGGCGCTCAATAAGATTCACGCGATCAAATTCGGGATGTTCATTGTAAACTTCTTCAATGGATTCTAATACTTCATGTACAGCCTGATGATATTCAGGCTCGTTGGGAAATCTGCGCTTCAGGTTTTCCAACACCTCAGTTGCTTTCATAAAAATATAAATGTTTTTTAGTTTGTTGTTTTCGGTTGCAAAATTAAAATATTTATTGCGAAAAATCAAACATATTGAAAGAAAAATGTCAAAAATAATTACAAAATATAATTATAACTTTGAATAATAATTTTGAAAGTATTTTAAGTGTCTGTTATACACGAAAATAACATATTTTGTGTCGTTTAGTCATTAATATTGTAAGAGAAACAGAAATTTGCTTGTAAATGTTTTTTTTACTAAGATATTTGATTCATAACTTCTAAGTACCCGATAATTATTATTGATATGTTTTTCACCACATAGTACACTTTTTTTTGAAAGCAAGATAAAAGACTATGAACATATATGGATTATCCCGAAAATCGGGATTATTTCAGCGGTGAGGTTTTATCAAAAGAGTGTTTTGAATGCAAATCACGCAAATTTTCACATATCTGATAGATTTGATTCCTTCCCAAACTATTTGTTTACCGGTGCTAATGATTTTATGTGAATTTGCGTTTATTGGTGAACCAACCATCAGTGTAGCTAAATTTGCGTTCTTATTGCTTATGATACAGCCTCTGTGTGAACTAAGTCATTTTCTTCAATAATTTCTATGTGCCCTATTGTGTTAGAAATATATCAATTCACTATTAACCGACTAAACATCTGAGATTCTTCGCTACGCTCTGAATGACAATACTTTGTATTGATTATGGTTCGTAGGAGGCAGGTTGGCGGCGAAGCCGCCAACCTGCCT
>CAYQWD010000102.1:1495-8185 GCA_964420955.1 uncultured Paludibacter sp.
TTTATCGGTCAGTAGTGAAATATTTTAGAAATTTAATTGTAGAAATATTTCTCTAATTAAAAAAATAGATGTAATTTTGCACTTTCAAATATTATTAGAGAAAAATTTCTTTAATTATACCTTGATAAACGTTTCAAACTATCAGAAATTAGAATTTTAAAAATAAAAACAAAATAAATTTTCATACTTTTTACGATCGATGAAAGAAATTAAATTCAGTCTTATGTATCGCGATATGTGGCAATCGTCAGGAAAATATGTGCCAAGAAAAGATCAGTTGGAAAAAATTGCCCCTGTTATTATACAAATGGGCTGTTTTTCGAGAGTAGAAACCAATGGAGGCGCTTCAGAGCAAATAAGTCTTCTTTTTGGAGAAAATCCGAATGAAGCAATACGCGCATTTACAAAACCATTTAACCAAGCTGGTATTCAAACTCACATGCTTGACCGCAGTCTGAACGGATTACGCATGAATCCTGTTCCTGCCGATGTTCGCGAGCTCATGTACAAAGTAAAAAAGGCTCAGGGAGTTGACATTACCCGTATTTTTTGTGGACTAAATGATGTTAGCAATATTACTCCTTCGATTAGATATGCCAAGGCTGCCGGTATGATTGCACAGGGAACTATGTGCATAACCTATTCTGATTTGCACAATGCGGAGTATTATATAAATATGTCGGAACAACTTATTGCTGCCGGTGCCGAAGAAATTTGTCTGAAAGACATGGCTGGAGTGGGTCGTCCTGTTATGCTTGGTAAAATAGTGCATGCAATAAAAACAAGCCATCCTGATATTATTGTACAATACCATGGACATTCTGGTCCGGGTTTCTCTATGGCTTCGATGCTTGAAGTGGCAAAAGCGGGTGTAGATTATATCGATGTAGCTATGGAGCCACTATCGTGGGGAATGGTGCATCCTGATGTAATTTCGGTTCAAGCAATGCTCAAAGACGCAGGTTTCAAAGTTCCTGAAATTAATATGAGTGCTTATATGGAAGCACGTCGTTTGTCTCAAAGTTTTATCGATGATTTTCTTGGTTACTTTATCGATGATCGAAATAAACTAATGACTTCGTTGCTAGTAGGATGCGGACTTCCGGGCGGAATGATGGGCTCTCTCATGGCTGACTTAAAAGGAGTTCATGCAGGAATTAACTCTTACCTGAAGAGTAAAAACAAAAAAGAGCTCAATACTGACGAACTGCTGGTTATGTTATTCGATGAAGTAAAATATATTTGGCCTAAACTTGGGAATCCTCCTTTGGTAACGCCATACAGCCAGTATGTAAAAAACATTGCACTAATGAATGTTATGTTCATGGTAAAAGAGCAGCCGCGCTGGTCGATGATTGATCGAAATTCGTGGGATATGATTCTTGGAAAAGCAGGAAAACTACCCGGTAAACTCGATCAGGAGATTATTGATCTGGCCAAAAAGAATAATTTTGAATTTTTCGAAGGCAATCCACAGGACAATTATCCGAACGAATTAGACCGTTTTATCAAAGAAATGGCCGAAAACGGTTGGGATCGCGGAAAAGACGATGAGGAACTTTTTGAATTTGCCATGCACGAAAAACAATACCGCGATTACAAATCGGGAGAAGCGAAAAAACGTTTCCACGCTGAACTCGAAGCTGCAATAAAAGAAAAATACAAAACAAATTCGGTTCAGATGCCGGATATAAGAATGTTGAAATATCCAAATGCAGAGCCTTTAATTGCACCTGTTTCCGGCAGAATTTTATGGGAAGTTGATTTTACCGACCGTTCCATAGAGCCTGCACACGGTAAATTATTCAAAGAATCGGATACAATTTGTACGCTACAAACGCGTTACGGACTTGAGCATATAGGTAGTTACTTTACAGGAAAATTGGTTGCTGTAGAAAAACGCCAGGGCGATATAGTGCAAAAAGGTGAAGTTATAGCATATTTTGAGAAAAACACCTAAGCAATCTGATAGAAAAGGAAAGGGCACAAAACATATATGTTTTGTGCCCTTTCCTTTTCTATCTTCAGTAAGATAACGAATTTTACTTTAAGTTTGCCTTATTAAAAATATATGCCGGAATCATCGTATCGAACTGTATACTCATAACTGTCATTTTTGTTCCTTTACCATCCTTCAACATATCCTTATAAACCATTTCCATAGGAAACCATCTTCCCTGAATTTTTTGTACATTGGTGAGAGTGGTTCTTTTCAGTAATTTGCCACTTTTGGTAAATAAATCCATTTTCAGCGGAATGTTTCTTTCCTGATCTACCCATAATTGCTGTTTAAAGTAATTCACATTTTCCTTAATGGCAGTGAGCGTAAGTACCCAGCATTTACGTCCATCAATTAGTTCCTCTGCTGTTACTTCAGCTTTATACTGTTCGAGTAGCGGGCTATCGTTCATCATATCTTCGTATGACATATCACTTCCCATTACCGACTGACGGAGCATGTGTCCTGAAATTTGCATAACTCTGTCGGTGGAAGGCGAATAAATCCATAGTTGATTTTCGAGTTTAAGCATTTTTGTGCCTTTTTCACGCGCCGGTGTCAAGTATTCAGTAAAAGCCTTTTTATCACCTTCAATCCACGATTTTGATTCAATAGTGCGAACACTGCGTGCTGTCTCAATTTCCATTCGAGAAGTTATAACCCGTGTTTTCGAAGACATATTTTCATCAATTTTATCGAGAAGACTTTTGCCAGTCGGGAAATTCTGAGCTGATAAATAGAAGGAGAAAAATAACATGGAAAATAACCATCCCCAAGCGCTTTTATTGGAATTAAAAAATTGAACATATTGTTTTGCAGTGGGTAGCATTGATATAAGAGTTGGTTTCATAAAATCGTAAATTGTAAAAGAATAAATTGAAATATTTAGTCAGTTTTCCAGTTCCTTGAATAAGGTTGCTGTTTGTCGTTTATAAATTCCACACCGGCAAGCATAGCACCAATTACGGTTGAAAGTACTCCAGGTAAAAATCCGATATAGTAAGTAGTGGAATTGATTAGCGCTTTAAATGTTGTGGGGAACATCATATTTGCATTTTGCATCATTCCTTCAGTGCTGATACCATATTTTTGCATTAACCATGCAAATAGTAATCCAAAAGCAGTTCCGAAAAGAGATCCGATTATTCCCACTAAAAATGATTCACCAATCAGTGAACGATAAATTTCTGTTTTATTCTCGCCAATTGCAAGTCTGAGCCCAAACTCACCATATCTGCGAAGTCCACCTACTAAACCTGCATTCCAGAGTACTATAGACATGGCAAGGATAAAAATGAATATGACGATATATTGCGCATTTTCAGCATAAATTATCAGAAAATCCATACCGCTTACTTCGCTCATTGGCGACATAACTAATGAAAACTTATCATTTTTTTTTGTGTATTTTTCATTAAATTCAGTTGCTATTGATTTTGCAACTTTGTTTTCATAAAATCCATTACCCAAAAAACCAAGAATTTCGCCGGTTGCATCTTCCATATTGAGGGCTGTGCGAACATCGTCAATATCAGCAATTATCAATCCTTTGTCGAGTAATTCTGTGCCAAAATGCAGGGTTCCGCTGATTGTAAAATTATACATACTCATATCACCATACATTGTGTTTGATAGCAGAGTAACTACATCGCCAAGCTGAAGATTCATCTTATCGGCAAGTTGGCGCGAAATAAGCGCTTCGCCGGATTTCGATGGAAAGTTTCCGCTTATAAGTTTTGATTTCAGTTCGATACGGTTTATTTCTTCATCGGAACCAAAGAGTTTTATACCCATTCCCATTACATTTCCCTGCGATCGGGTAAACCCTGCGGTGTCAGGAGCATCAAGCAAACCCCCAAACTGAATGCGTTCAGCCCATTGCATTTCGGGATAGTTTTTTTTCAGGTTTTCTTTTAAAATACTTGCATCTGTAATTGCATAATCGTTCGGTAACTGTGACTGATTATTTTTGTATGCCAGAGTGGTAACTTTTACATGTCCTGAAATTAGTTTTGCCGAAGCTTCGAGACTGTCAGCAAATACACCATTCATGTATGCCTGCAAAAACACAGTCATCATTACACCTACTGTTACTACAATGATAGGCAGCAAACTGCGGCTTTTATCCCGCACAAGTCCTTTAAAAAGGAAACCGACAACGCCCAAGGCAGAATCAAATTTTGATATATTTTTATTACCTTCCAGCATATTTATTTTTAATTTTAAATATTTTCATTTTCAATTTAGTTGAACATAATTTGCGAAAAGAGTATAAATCCACTTTTATAATTTAATTCAAAATTCATATATTCAGTTCGCAAAACAGAGACTGTTATCGCCATTAAAACACGCTATGTGATACGGAAAAATAAATTATAATGCTTTACCGCGTATGGCTTCAGTAGGTATCATTTTTGCAATTTTACGTGCTGGCAAATAACTTACAAATGCAGTTACAACCAGAATAAAAGCCATTGTTCCAAAAACCAATCCGGGTGTAACCGAAGCATACATTACATCTGCCATTGCCACACCCATTTCGCTTGCATCAATATTAAATGAAATACCTTTATTAACAAGATACCACAAAACCGGCGTACCCCAAATTGTGCCCAGAATAAATGCGAGAATTGCATTAAACGTACCTTCGAGTGTAAAATGAAACATTACCTGTGTACGGGTCATACCCAAAGCCACCAATGTGCCAATTTCGCGCTGGCGACGGAAAATTGAAAGCGTCTGTGTATCGAAAATTGCGAGCATGGCAAGCAGCAGAAAAATAAAATACATCACACTCGTTCCAGCGCTTTTAGTTTGAACCATCAATCTGGTTGATTCAGTAAGTTTCTCAACATTGTTGAATTTCCATTCAGCTACATTTTTTAATTCGGCTTCGGGTGATTTGACCAGTAAATTCGCACAGTTTTCGAGCATTGTCATTTTTTGGAGTTTGTCTAACTGTAGCCACAAAATTCCGTTATCTACAGACGGAACGGGTGCTTTAAAAATTCCTGCAATTTGAATATCAGTAGCCTCAAAAGTTCCATTTTTATCACGCCAGCGCAGTGTAACTATATCGCCTGATTTAAGTCCGGTTTGTTTTGCCATATAAGCGCCCATTATTACCGGAATAATTCCTTCAACTTTCAAATGAAGCATTTCAGTGGGAATTTTCAGCATTTTCTGATCAGGTCGAATTCCTTTCAACATAACTCCTTTCATGCGACCATTAGGATAAATACTGCCCTGTGTAATTAAAACAGGTTCAATTATATGTTTTTCTATATCGCTACTGAAAACTTCTGGAATAACTGCAGTTCCTGAATCGAGAGAAAACGGATCGAATGGGTCAAAACTCTGATGCCAGTATTGTCCACCCGCAATTTCCCACTTTACAGTATCGTCCACAGCCTGCGTGCTCCATCCTTTCAGTATTCCCTGCATGGCTATTATCAAAACAAATGAAACCGAAAGCGCTATAACATTGAGCCAGGTTTTGAGTCCGTTACCTATAAGACTTCGGAAAGCAGTTTTGAAAACTACTCCTAATCCTTGAATAGGAATGTAGTTTCTTCCTGTCCCCAAAGGGGAGTTTGAGTTAGTATCGTTCATATTATTACTCCCAGCCCCCAAAGGGGAGTTAGGGTTAGTTTCTTCTATATTGCCCATAGTCGCAATTTTAAAATTTAAAACAATCGATGCTTTATTATTCCCTTTAGGGGTTAGGAGTTATTTGATTCTTATCTTCCACCACTTTACCATCCTGCAGTTTGATAATACGTTTGAGATATCCTATTACTTTTTCATCGTGTGTGGCAAAAATGAAACTGGTTTTCAGTTCTTCGTTCAGTTTAAGCATCATTTTCAGGATATTGTGCGAATTAGCCGAGTCAAGATTTGCAGTCGGCTCATCGGCAAGTACAAGAGCCGGACGTTTTACCATTGCACGTGCAATAGCCACTCGCTGGCATTCGCCTCCCGATAGTTGAGCCGGACGTGAAATGACTTTGTCTGTAAGACCAAGCCATTCAAGCGCTTCCATAACGCGTTTTTTTCTTTCACCGGACGACATGTTAAGTAAAAGCAGCGGAAATTCAACATTTTCGAAAACAGTATAAACCGGAAGCAGATTGTAGTTCTGAAAAATAAATCCCAATTCTTCCTTGCGTAATTTTGCTGCCTGTTTTGCCGTAAATTGTCCAACCGATTTACCCTGTACAATTACCTCGCCTTCGGTTGGTGCATCGAGCGAACCTATAATGTTCAACAATGTGGTTTTTCCTGAGCCACTTGGACCCACAAATCCGGCAAATTCACCTACAGTAAATTGCAAATTTACATCACTTAAAGCTGTGAAGAATCCTGAACCAACTGGAAATTTTTTGACCAAATTTTTTACTTCTGCTATTCCTCCACTAACCATATCATAGGAGGATAATGTCTCATTATTCAAACTTTTATTATTCATTTCATAAATCCTTTCAATTCAAATAAATTCATTTGTTTATAAAATTTTCTTTTATTTTTTTCTCGCTTTATTCAATTTCTTAAATGAAAGTTTTAATTAATCGCAAATTTTTCAACAACGCTAACTTTTCAATATCGAAGATTTGAAAACGTTTCTTTTTTTTTAAAAAAACGTCATAAAAAAATTTTGAAAATAGACAGCTTTTTAAATTATATTCTCAAAA
>CAYQWD010000103.1:0-8176 GCA_964420955.1 uncultured Paludibacter sp.
ATGCAAATTGACGCATCAAGATTTTGCATCAAGGTGCAAATATATAAAATTATTTTTTCCCATCGTTTAACATTACCACTTTTATCAGTTTCTTTTCTTTCCTTAGTTGGTTCACTATGTTGTCAAGCACACCATTGATAAATGTTCCGCTTTTTTCGGTACTGTAATTTTTAGCAATTTCAATGTACTCGTTCAGCGTTACATTTACGGGGATTGTAGGGAAATTAATCAATTCAGCCAGGGCAACTTCCATAAGTAGTGTATCCATGTATGCAACTCGTTCAATTTCCCAGTTTTTAGTGTTTGCATCAATCATTTCGCGATACTGATTTCCGTTTGCAATGGCAAATCGCAGTAAATTGCGTGCATATTCGGCATCTTCTTCATCTTTAAACATGGGCATAAGTTCCTGATGATTACCTTTTGATGCATCAAATCGCTTGATGGTTTTTAAGATAAAACTAACAACTAACTCCACATCATCGACCCAATATATACTTTGTTCTTCGAGCGAGTTGTCAAGTTCTTCGTTTTGAAGTATAATTTTTTTATAAATTTTTCTCCAGATATTTTTATCTGCTTCAAAATCTGAGTTATTTTCAGCCATATATTCAGCATAAAAATCAGAAGAAATTATTTCTTCGTAAAGCTCTCTGATAATATCGGGATAATTCACCCACGACAATTTATTGGCTTTCAGAAAATCTATGAAGAATTTGTTATGGCTCAGTTGCTGAACAAATGCATTATCCGCAAATTTTGTATTTGGATTTAAATCCTCTGAGGTAGGTCTGAGTTTGTTTTTACGGGTATCGATACGCTCAGCAGCATATCTTGTAATTTCTATTGAAAGGGATAAAAGATGAAAATAAAGTTGATAGGTTTTACCGATACTGAAAAATAATTCTTCTTCAGCTGATTTTAAAGATTTACCATCACTTTTATAAAATGAATACAGTATCTGTATTATTTTAATTCGTAATAAAACACGATTTATCATAAATATTTAATAAACGCTTCTACATATAATTTGGGCACAAAATTACGCATTTTTTTTTAACTCACACACCATTTGAGCCATCTTATACATTTAAAAAAGGCTTCGGAATTTTGAAAAATCAGAATTATTAATAAAAAATTGAATGTTTCAAGTAAAAAAACAAATGTATATTTGATAATTTGAAAAAAAATACTGAAATTTGACACGTAATTTCAGAATTTAAACTGAATGCAATTAATAGATCATTGACTAACATTATCATTGTAAAGGGTTGAAAATTATGGATGCAGAGAAAAAAAAATTTGAACTTGAGAAAAAAGATAATGAAATTATTTATTCGAGAGCTATCAAAGCCGGTAAAAGAATTTACTATTTGGATGTAAAAAAGAGTAAGAACGAAGATTTGTTCGTTGCTATTACTGAGAGCAAGAAAAAAGTAACAGGATTCGATGAAGATGCACTGGTAACTTACGAAAAACATAAAATTTTTCTTTATAAAGAAGATTTTGAGAAATTTACTGATGGACTGGTGGATGTGATTAACTTTATTAAAAAAGAACAAAAGCCTGCAACTGACATAGTTGAAGAAAAAAATCAGTCTGATAAAACCTATGAAGAAAATGATGCATCGAAAACGGAAGGCGATAGTAATAAAACCAAAGGTTTTTTTGGCAAATTCAAATTCTGATTGATAGAGTTTACATTTTCTGCTTAAAATATGCAAAGTAAAATAAATTTGCTTTTCACAGCAAATAATATTGTGCAGAAAACCTGATTATAAAAAAGGGTTTTCTGCTGTTTGTTTTAATAATAAAAAAAATTAATCAGATGAAAGGATTTGCTAGCGATAATTATTCTGGAATACACCCTGAAATACTTCAGGCTTTGATAACTGCCAATAAAGATCATGAAATTTCGTATGGCGATGACACTTATACTGCTCTTGCTCAAAAATTATTCGAAATTATTTTTGGCGATGTTAAAGTACTTTATGCTTTTAACGGAACAGGAGCAAACGTAATAGCGCTAAAATGTTGTACTTTACCTTTTCAGGCAGTGGTTTGTGCCGAAACTTCACATATCAATGCTGACGAATGTGGAGCACCTGTTCAACAAACTGGCTCTTCTCTTATAACAATTCCAACATCCAACGGAAAGCTCACGCCTGCACTGATAGAACCACTTTTAAAGCGATTTGGAAACGTTCATAACACTCAACCTAAAGTTATTTCGATAAGTCAGAGCACCGAACTTGGAACTGTTTACAGTCTTGATGAATTAAAAAATCTGTGCAATTTCGCACATCGAAACAATATGTACGTACATCTTGATGGTGCACGCATTTCAAATGCAGTTGCTTCTTTGGGTACAGATTTGAAAAAGGCTACGGCTGATTGTGGTATTGATATTATGAGTTTCGGTGGCACAAAAAACGGATTGATGATAGGTGAAGCTATACTTATTTTTAACGATGATCTTAAAAATTATGCTGATTTTTATCAAAAACAAACGGGACAACTATTTTCTAAAAACCGTTTTATTGCAGCTCAATTTTCAGCCTTACTGACCAATGAATTATGGTTGAAAATGGCATTACATGCAAATAAAATGGCTCAGTTACTAAAATCGAAAGTAAAAAATTTACCAGGCGTACAAATTACGCAAAGTGTTGATGCAAATGCAGTTTTTGCAATTGTGCCTGCTCATGTAATTGAACCCCTGCAAAAAAAATTCAGATTTTATGTTTGGAACGAACAAACTCTTGAATCGCGCTGGATGTGTTCATTTGATACTACAGAAGAAGAAGTGAACAATTTTGCTGAAACACTTGAAAAGTTACTTTAAACAAATAGAATTTCCAATATTTAATTTTAATAATTTTTCATACTTTAAATATCAGTAAAATAAAAAATTATAACTGTTTTTCTAAACATTTAATTGAAATAAAAAAAGTCATTTTATATTTCATAAAACGACAATAATATCAAAGCCAGTTTTTCTCAAAAACTAAACCTACCATTACTTAATTACCAAAATTGGCTTTTTGTTACTCATTTTGCCATCACACCATTTTTGGCTAACTTTGCAGCCTGAAAATGAAAATCAATAAATACATTTTCCATTCAAATATTTCAATCAATATTTAAAAAAATTCATTCATGTCTTTAGAATCAGAGATTCAACGCCGGCGTACATTTGCAATAATCAGTCATCCCGATGCCGGCAAAACAACTCTTACTGAAAAATTATTGCTCTTTGGTGGAGCTATTCATATTGCAGGAGCTGTTAAATCAAATAAAATACGTAAAACAGCCACTTCTGACTGGATGGAAATTGAAAAGCAACGCGGAATCTCGGTTGCTACTTCGGTAATGGGCTTTGAATACCGTGATTTTAAAATCAACATACTCGATACACCAGGGCATCAAGATTTTGCCGAAGATACTTTTCGTACACTAACAGCTGTTGATAGTGTAATTATAGTAGTTGATGCTGCAAAAGGAGTTGAAACGCAAACCCGAAAATTAATGAATGTTTGCCGCATGAGAAATACTCCTGTTATGATATTTATTAACAAGATGGACCGCGAAGGTAAAGATGCTTTTGATTTGCTTGATGAACTTGAAGCAGAATTGCAAATTTCAGTTCGTCCTCTTAGCTGGCCAATAAATCAAGGCTTTACATTTAAAGGTGTTTATAATATTTACCGCGATAATCTTGAACTTTACACTCCAAATAAACAAACCATAAGTGAATCGGTAAAATTTGATGATATTAACTCCAAAGAACTTGATAAACTTGTTGGTGAGCACGATGCTTCAAAGCTCAGGGAAGACATGGAACTGATACATGGCGTTTACTCTGATTTTGACACAACTAAATACCTCGAAGGGCATTTGGCGCCTGTTTTTTTCGGCAGCGCTCTGAACAATTTTGGAGTAAAAGAATTGCTTGATTGTTTTGTAGAAATAGCTCCTTCACCCCAGCCAGTGAAAACCCTTGAACGGAAAGTAAATCCTTACGAAGAAAATTTCAGTGGTTTTGTTTTTAAAATTCATGCCAACATGGATCCAAATCACCGGAGTTGTATTGCATTTATCAAAATTTGTTCCGGGAAATTTGAACGAAATGTGAATTATCGTCATATCCGGCACGGGAAAATGTTACGATTCTCCTCTCCTACTGCTTTCATGGCACAAAAAAAGGAAACAGTTGACGAGGCGTTTGCCGGCGACATTGTAGGTTTACCCGATACCGGAACTTTCAAAATAGGCGATACGCTTACTTCAGGAGAAATTTTACATTTCAAAGGCTTGCCCAGTTTTTCACCAGAAATGTTTAAATATATCGAAAATGCCGATCCGATGAAAACTAAACAGTTAGAAAAGGGTATTAATCAACTTATGGACGAGGGTGTGGCACAACTTTTTATCAATCAATATAATAATCGAAAAATTATCGGTACTGTGGGCCAACTTCAGTTTGAGGTGATTCAATATAGATTATTGCACGAATATGGAGCTCAATGCAGATGGGAATCGCTTTCGATGTTCAAAGCTTGCTGGATAGAGAGTGATAATATTACTGAACTCGAAAATTTTAAAAGACGTAAAGCACAGTATATGGCTATCGACCGTGATGGGCGAGATGTGTTTTTGGCCGATTCTGCTTATGTTCTACAAATGGCACAAAACGATTTTAAAAATATAAAATTTCATTTTACTTCGGAATTTTAAAAACAAAATTTCGGTGTAAAAATTTTTCTAATCTGGTTATCAGGCTATATTCACATTAAAAAAATCATTTTCCAAGTCGCTGTAGCAAGTTATAGGATTGATAAATACCTAATTCGCCGGCTTTGCTTAAATCTGCTTTTCCTTTAGCATCTTCTCCAATAAATAAATTTGTGAGACCTCTGTTAAAATATGCTTCGGCAAATTCATAATCCATTTCGATAGCTTTTGAATAATGTGAAATAGCCGATTTAAAATCGCCCAAAGTACTTAATACATTAGCTTTATTGTAATAGGCAAATGCAAAATCAGGTTGAAATTCAATCACTTTATCGTAATCGCGGATTATTAATTCCGAGTCAAATTTATATTGCTCCTCAGCTGTGATAAGTTTCACTTTTTCATTTTTAGTTACATTCACTTTTGGCATAATTTCAGAAATATTATTTTTCTGATATTCAATCTGCTTAAAGCGTATATTTGCCCTGCAGAAATAAGCAATCACAAAATCGGAACGTAGAGAAAGGGCTTTATTCAAATCTTCGATAGAGCTGTTAAAATCCTGTACAAGTGAGAACTCCATGGCTCTGAAAAAATACAAATCGGCATTACGTTCATCATTCTGAATTTTCTGTGAAAGAGCATCAATAGTTTCAAAATGTCGATCGACTTGTTCAGATGTCAAAGGTATTTCATGATTAGTAATTTTCAGCGCTGATACTATTTTTTTTGTTTTATTGTAATTTTCAATAAGAGGTTGAAACAAGTTGGTTCTACGTAATTCATCGGTTTTGGCATAATAGGTTAATCCAAAATTTCGTTCATTAACAACATCGGCATATCTCTGTTGTACGGCTCCACGTCGCGTATCGCTATATTTCGATTCACTTTGTGTATCATTAATATTTTGAGTAATAAAGCGGTTGAAAAATTCTGTTCTACGGCTTGAATTTGTTTTCGGAGCATTTGAAGCAATTTTATTGTCAGCCTGAATATCATCTTTATGTTTTTTAAGCTTATCTTTATTTTTCTCAATCTCGTAAGCAAGTTGTCTGTATCTGAACGATTCTTTTTTGTCGCCAAGCCCATCAAATGCTTCGGCTATGCCCAGAAAAGCAGGTATAAAGTTAGGATGTTTCCCGATAATTTTTTTAAAATCGCCTATGGCATAACGATATTGACCTAGCGTATTTTCAAGTATTGCTCTGCGAAAAAGCGCTTCAACATTTGTCGAATCAAGTTCGATAACCCGAGTTAGGTCAGAAAGTGCATTATTGTTATCACCGAGACTTGCGCGAAGCAATCCGCGATTGTAATATGCCAATGCGCTGGAATTATCAAGTTTAATGGCATAATCGTAATCGAACAATGCTTCGCGAAAACGATTTCGCTGCACATTGATAATTCCCCGATTTATATAATCACCTGAATATGTGGAATTAAGCCTAATTGCTTTTGAATAATCATTATATGCTCCCTCTATATCTGATTTTTGCATTCGCAGCAAAGCACGCGCACTCCAACCAACACTATTTGTACTGTCGAGTTTAATAAAAAGGTTAAATGATTTTTCGGCTTCTAATGTGTCTTTTAATGCAAGTTGAAGTCTGCCTTTTTCATAATTTAGTATATGCGTTTTAGGACTCATTTGCATGTATTTTTGCAAATCGGCGAGCGCACCTTTATAATCTTCCATACGTTCAAGAGCATCCATGCGGTTCATAAGCAGATTAAGATTATCAGGACTAAATTCAAGTGCTTTTGAAAAATCTTTTGCTGCTTCAGGAAATTTACCGAGTTTACGCAAGCTAAAACCACGAACATAGAACGCCTGTGGAACAAAGGGATTGCGTTCAATAGCCTCATCGGCATCGGTTAAAGCACCCTGAAAATCGCCAAGTTGAATTTTGGCAATTGCCCTGTACATATACGGGTCGGCTAAATGAGGTTTAATTTTTATTACTTGATTAAAATACTGTATAGAAAGAACGTAATCCTCGAAATATAAAGCATTTCGTCCGATGGTTAGAATTCTGTCGGTATTCCATTGAGCAAAAACCGTAAATCCCATTAAAATATAAAGTGATATGAATAAGAACTTTTTCAAAAAATATAAATTATTTAGAAGAGTTAATTTGAAATTGATTGTTATTTCAAAAATAAAAATTAAAAGAGTTTTTCTTTAAACATAAAGATCCGAAAACTCTAAATATTAAGCAATGATAAATTAAATTATTCTCTAAACTGCTATTAAGAACTTGTTTTTTATGTATTTGTGTTTATACATATTTAATCAACATTTATCTCATTTAAATTTTATGAATGTGTTTTGTTTATTACATTGCTTTGTGATTTCAAAATTTCCAGCAGAATAAAACCTTTAAATTTTAACAAATCCCATTTTTGTAAATAAAGAAATTTTGCAAATTCAAGAAGGGGATATTCCTTTGTTTTTATCACCTTTAATTTTTTAAAGTTAAATTTTAAAACATACAAATTTAAAGCCACAAACTGAAAGCTAAAAAATTAAACGCAAATAATTATATTTCTTACAATTATTTGCGTTTCGTTTAATAAAACGTTTTAAACCGAATCATTCATCAAAAGGATTTGCATCACAATCATAAGTTCTGTTAAGATCAAAAACATCGTTTACCGAGTATCCAAGCGTTGAATCATTTAATACTTTTTTCATGTATAAAGCCCAAATAGGAAGTGCCATTGCAGCACCCTGACCTTCTGCAATTCTGTCAAAATGAATAGAACGGTCTTCGCCGCCAACCCAAACTCCTGAAACCAGTGAAGGTGTAAATCCCATAAACCATCCGTCTGAATTGTTTTGCGTGGTTCCGGTTTTTCCACCCATTTGCATTCGCAAGCCGTAATAACTTCTAATTCTTCCACCTGTACCGCCATCAACTACGCTTCGCATCATATAAATCATTTTTGCGGCAGTAGATTCACTGATGATCTCGTACATGCGTGGCGTGAAGTTGGCTATAACATTACCGTTTGAATCTTCGATACGTGTAATATACAATGGATCAACTCGAATACCTTTATTGGGGAAAGCTGTATAGGCATCCACCATTTCGGCAACAGAAATTTCTGCCGGACCGAGACATAATGAAACTACCGGATCGAGGTAACTGCGAATGCCGAACGAACGCATAAGTTTAACTAAGGATTCGGGAGTGAATAAACTCATAAGATATGCAGAAATCCAGTTATTTGAATTTGCAAGCCCCCAGCGCAATGTAACTGTTTGACCAATTCTGGAATGTGAAGAATTTCGCGGAGTCCATGGTTTGCCTGTTCCATCCCTGAGAGTTATTTGTTGATTTACTGTTTTATCACACGGCGACATTCCTTCTTCCATTGCCAGAGTATAAAGATAGGGTTTAATAGTTGAACCTACTTGCCTGCGTCCGGTATTCACCAT
>CAYQWD010000104.1:0-8150 GCA_964420955.1 uncultured Paludibacter sp.
AATCCGAAATATTTTTTCAACTTTTCTTCAATGTCTTCTTCCGATAAATGATTGCGATTGTCTGAAAGTAAACATTCGGCAGTGGTCAAAACTGTTCCAAGCCCATCTGATTCTATGCTTCCGCCTTCGAGAATAAAATTATAACAATTCCGGTGTTGTCTTTCTCCGAAAACACCTGCCATATACAGGCGGCGTGTAATCAAATTGTCATGATTTGCTGCGAATTTCATCCCCCAACCATTAAATGTAAAATCGTAAATCACCGGTTTTCCATCTTCAAAAACGGTTATGCCACCATGATCGCGTGCCCAAGTATCATTCGTAGGCATTTCGGCAAAAGTGATTTTTTCCAGTTCATCTTCGGTGAAATGTACTTCTACCTCATCGGAATCGGTGCAAACAATTACCAGATTTTCGTGTTTCAGAATTGCTCGGGCTATGTGTACGAAACATTCGGTTACTTCCTCGAGCATCTCGGCCCAATCAGTGTCGGCATGTGGCCATGTAAGTTGAACAAATTCCTGTTCAGCCCATTCGGCAGGAAGATATTTATTTTGTTTTTCGGTCATTGTTAGAAATCTCTTTACAAAAATAACAAAAAAATACTCATTCAGTAAATTTGTCGAAAAAAGGCGTTGCTTATGAAGATTTAGTTTTTCCGATTTTTACCATATATCATTTCGATACCTTATCTTTGCAAAAAAAAATAATTCAAACTTATTTTATGACTGAATGTTTACTGTAATTTTTTTTATGTTTGCAGGCATAACTGTCGGATATTTGATGCAAAGGTTTCGGATCAGTTTTATTAACAGAATAACTAAGATACTTATCTGGGCGCTTTTATTTTTGCTTGGTTTGGAGGTTGGTGAAAACGATAATGTAGTTAAGAATTTTGGCAATCTCGGATTTGAAGCTTTTTTGGTTGCCTTTTTTGCTACATTGGGAAGTATACTCGGGGCAAAAATTTTGTGGAAATGGAATAGTAAAACATAAAATAACAAAAACCAATTTTTATCGTCCCCAGACTTCGGGATTGGTTTTGATTTCTATTTTTTTAACGCTGATTAGTTTTTTTCATTTTTAAAAAATATAAATTTTCTATATATGACAATGATTAAAGTTGGAGTTGTAGGCGGCGCCGGATATACAGCTGGTGAATTGTTGCGGATATTGGTAAATCACCCGAATGTAGAAATAGTTTTTGTAAACAGTAGCAGTAATGCCGGAAATCTCTTATCGGATGTTCACAGTGGTCTGACGGGTGATACGAATTTACAATTCACAAATGAATTGCCTTTAGAAATGGTTGAAGTGCTGTTTCTTTGTTCAGCACATGGCGACAGTAAAAAATTTGTAGAAGAAAATGAAATTCCTGCAGGATTAAAAATCATCGATTTATCAACAGATTACAGGAAAAAAAGTAGCGATCACAATTTTGTTTACGGACTTCCTGAGCTGAATCATGATGAAATTAAAATTGCTTCTTATATTGCAAATCCTGGTTGTTTTGCAACGTGCATTCAGTTGGCATTGCTGCCATTAGCAGCAGCTGGCTTGCTAAACGATGAAATACATGTGAATGCCATAACCGGCTCGACCGGTGCCGGAGTGAAGCCTACAAGCACTTCACATTTTAGTTGGCGCAATAATAATATTTCTATTTACAAGGCTTTCGGGCATCAACATCTGATGGAAATAAACCAATCTATCAGGCAATTTCAGCCTGATTTCAGGAATGAAATCAATTTTATACCTGTGCGCGGAAATTTTACGCGTGGAATTTACGCGACAAGTTATCTGAAATGCGGTTTAAATATTGCTGAGGCAAATGAACTCTTTAAAAACTTCTATAAAGGCTGCGCTTTTACTTTTGTTACCGACAAAAATCCGGATCTGAAGCAGGTGGTAAATACAAATAAAGCTATTATTTACTTGGAAAAACATGGTAACAAACTACTTGTAGTTTCGATGATTGATAATTTACTGAAAGGCGCTTCGGGGCAGGCAGTACAAAATATGAATCTGATGTTCGGAATAGATGAAAAAGCCGGGCTTAACTTGAAAGCTACCGGATTTTAATCAAAAAAAAACTTACCACAGCATGGGGTAAGTTTTTTAAACAAAGTTGAATTTATAATTTTATTGATTGTGCTTCATTTGCCTTCTGTTACTTGTTGGGTAGTTTATTGAACCGAAGTTGCTGTCTGATTTTCGGATTTTATTTCCTTTTTGGATGTCTCTCCTTTTTCAGTTTCTGCAATTGTAGGTTTTTCGGCTTCGGAGGTTGGTTTGGGCTGAATTTTAGCCTGTGGTTTTGGAGCGTTTTTCAATAATTGTAAAAAATACTGAAGTTCGTTCATTTTCTTGTTTTTATCTTTAAAAAAGGGCGCAAAATTGTTTACTGTTTCAAGCGCTTTTGTCCAGTTTTTAGTGTCGATGTCCTGTTCAATCAATCTGCGTAAAACTCTGTAAGATTTATCACTGGGCGCTGTTTCTTTTATATATTTTTCGAAAACAGCTTTATTCATTTCTTTAGGTACGGTTTTCAGTAGCGAGTCGCCAATTGCAGCCCATTTGTAATCAGAGATTTTAAAATCCGTGAAACTCTCATCATCATATATTGAATAAAACATATCGAGTGTTGATTTTTCGCCATCCGAAGTGAAAATATCATATAAAAAATGCAGTGCTTTTTGTCTTTTTACTTCAGAATAATTATCGATACAATAACCCAAAATTTCAATATTATCCGTTTTTGTTCCTATCATATAAATACTGTCGAGGGCAAAAGCTTTCCATGAGTTTTCGGGAAAACGTTTTATGAATTCCCGGTATTTTTTCCAATCGCCAGGGCTTGTATTTTCGATAAATTGGCGTTTTTCCATCGCATTAAACGCTTTTTTATATTGTTTACTTGCAGGATATTCATCAATAAAATATTTGTACGAAGCGGCTGTGTTTTCACGTTCGGCTTGCAGAAAAGCAAGTTCATGAATACGCTCGTAGGCTGATTCCACTTCTTTTGCATCGGAATATTTGCTTATAAATTCGCGATAATCTTGAATTTTATCTAACCGGCGGGTTTTTTCATAAGCAAGAGCATTGCGTTTGGCTATTGCTTCCGGAATTTGTATCGCATCGGGGAATCGATTGATAAAATTCTGATATGCTTCGATAGAATTACCCTGTGTAACTTCTTCAAACTTTTTTTCGTTACGCAAATCAGTAATTTTTCGCAGGAATTTATCAGGGGCAGTTTTAAAAACCGTCAGAAAATTTTCATAAGCTTCCACATTATTTATGTCTGTAGCTTTGACATAAGCACGACTGCAAACCGAATCGGTATAATTTTCAAAAATTAGTTTATTTATTGGAATCTTATCCAGTTTTTTTATCAGTTTTTCGTCTGCAATACTTTCAAATGAGCGTTGAGCTCGTATAAGATATTCATAAGCTTTTTCCTCGTTATAATTTTGATATTTTGGCGATAAATAAAGTACAGCCATTGTAAAATTCAGCTCTACATCATTTGGTTTTTTTTGCATGCTTTTCAGTACTTTCTTTTCGATATCTTCAAATTTTTCCTTGGCAATTGCCTTTAGAAACGCTGTATTGAACTGTGAATATGCCAATAACGGGAAAAAGAAAATGGCAAAAATAATTGCTGGTGTGATTGATTTTTTCATAACATTTTTTTAAAAAAATTAAAAAATTGCTTATGTCAATTTGTAAAGCAATGACAGGTGTAAAATTCGCATTATCTGAGTTTAAATCCTACGGTGAGATTCAAAGTGGCAGTTTCGGGATTAAAATTTGTAAATTGATCAGTAATCTCTACTCCATCAATTAAAGTATACCGAACATCGGCTGTTATAAACCCGAAAACATCAACGCCAACACCAATTTGCCAATTGTATGTAAATTTATCAGGAGATAATCCTGTTTGCACATCGGAGAGTAAAGTGTTAAAAACTGGACCTCCCTGTAAATGCGCGCTGACAATTCCAAGATTTATTAATCGCAATCCTAACATAACGGGAGCGCGAAGGTAAGCAATTTTTTCAGCGCTAATACTGCTTGCCGGATTTGAATAAACGGCATAGTATAACTCAGGTTGCAAATAAAGTCTTTGTCCTAACTGAAAAAAAATACCAGCCTGATAGCCATTTTTTAGCTGCTCTGTAATTTCTTCAGGATTAAATGTAATAGGGTGTATGTTGAATCCGGCTTTAATACCGTATTTAAAAAATTTTTCCTTATTCGATTGTTTCGGCGGATAATAGGTGTCGTCCTGAGCGAATGCTCCTGCAGCAATAATGAAAATAAAAATTACAATGAATTTTGTTTTCATAAGTATGAAATTTTTAAGTTGATTGATTCTGGTATTGTATTAATATACTCCGACTGCGATATTGTTAAAATTGCATGGGTAAAGTTAATACGCTATAAAAATAAGCAATTTTTTGGTAATTTGATTTTTATTATGCTTTATTTTTTTCTGAAATTAAAAATTTGTATCGAAAAAAACATCTTCTATTTATAAATTCATTAAAAATGAAGTAATAATAAATAAACGATAAAAAATAATAATTTGTTTTGATGAAAAAATAATATATTTGCGAAAGAGGCAATTATTTTGGTAAGCCAATTAGAAAAAGGTGAAATTTCAGGTTGAAGATATGCTGAAACGAACAAAATAAAAATTTGGTTTTTTTTTGAACCGAAATAATTACTTTGAAGTTAAAGTAATAGACACCCCCCCCAAAAAAAAAGGAATATGATTAAGCATAAATACACTTCACAAACACGTATGAGCGACATGATTGATGATGATGCTTCGCTGCTTTCATCTGTTAGCAGATTTGGAATTTCGCTTGGGTTTGGCAATAAAACAGTACGTGAAGCTTGCGTGATGAACAA
This sequence comes from uncultured Paludibacter sp., assembly GCA_964420955.1. Taxonomy (GTDB): domain Bacteria; phylum Bacteroidota; class Bacteroidia; order Bacteroidales; family Paludibacteraceae; genus Paludibacter. Next base: position 4,924 of record CAYQWD010000104.1, read on the forward strand.
GATTGACACGGAAACTTTTCTGGCAGTAATTAATTTTCTTGCCGATGGCAGTTCAGATGTTTCAGATGAAAATCTTGAAATTATATCAATTGAAACGGTGATAGCTTACCTTCAAAATGCGCACAGTTATTTTCTGAGTTATAAACTTCCATCAATTAAATCAAAGCTTTACGATGCAATAATAGCAACGGAGCACGGTGAAGCCTACAGCAAAATTTTAATGAAGTTTTTTGATGAATATTTTGAAGAAGTACAAAAACATATCGAATTTGAAGATAAAACAGTGTTTCTTTATGTTTCTAATCTTATAGCCGGAAAAAAAAGCTTAGAATTTAAAATTAAAGATTTTGAAGCACATCATACCGACATTGACTCAAAACTTGCCGAATTGAAAAAAATTCTAATTAAGCATTATCCCGCCAAAGGCATAAGTTATCAGCTTAACGATGTATTGTTTGATTTACTCTCTTGCGAAAAAGATTTGAAAGCACACAATAAGGTAGAAGATTTCTTTTTTGTACCACTGGTTGAAGCCATAGAAAAGAAAAACTTATAAAACCATGGCACACCGAAATTTAAAAATACTGATTACCGAGCCTTCAATAATTGTACGAAGCGGAATTGCAGCGTTACTAAAAAGAATAAGTCATTACCATATCCAGATTTCAGAAAACAGTTCTTTAGAATTAACTGCAGCTATTTTAAAATCAAATAAACCTGATTTGCTTATTATCAATCCGTACTATTGGGGAATACCTGATTTGAAGAAATTGCGTAACGAAGCCAATTGCCCTGATTTAAAATGTATAGCCATAAACTATGCACCTGTGGCAGATGCTATTCTTAATCACTACGATGGTGTTATTTCACTGCATGACAACACTGAAATAGTGGATAAAAAAATTGAAAAAATTTTTAAAACTCCTAATAAAACTGATTTTCACGAAACGGGCGATGTGTTGAGTGCCCGTGAAAAAGAAATATTAGCATGTGTTGTTAAAGGCATGACAAACAAAGCGATAGGCTCCGAACTTTTTCTTTCAACGCATACAGTAATTAGTCATCGCAGAAATATTTCGAAAAAACTTGAAATACACAGTACAGCAGGGCTAACTGTATACGCCATTATGAATAAACTTGTTGAACTCGATGAAATAAATAATTTAAAGGACAAGTAATATGAAATAAATATTTTACATGCACTTTTCCGGATAAATGTTCTAATTTTGTGGTTAAAAGTATTTTGAAAACCTTATTTTCTAATAATTACACGCAGTCAAACTTCGCAAATTCAACGTATGAGATACAATAATTTAAAAACATGGTTGTTCTACATAGCGATGATATTGGCGTTTGTTGTATTCACATACTTACTTTTCAGCAAAGCAACGGTTTATAATACAGCCGATAATATTGTACAAAAAACACAAACAGAAAGTAGTTTCGTCAATTTTAAAAAATCGGTTGAGGTTAACTTTGCCGAACCAATAGCATTATTATTACTACAGATTATTGCTATACTTGTAGTTTCACGTATTTTTTCATATTTCTTCAAAAAAATAGGACAACCAACAGTAATAGGCGAAATACTTGCAGGAATAGCGCTCGGGCCATCCCTGTTGGGCATATTTTTACCTCAGACTTTCAACTTTCTTTTTGCCGACCATTCTCTCGAATATTTACATATTCTTAGTCAGGTAGGATTAGTGCTTTTTATGTTTACAATTGGCATGGAACTAAATATTGATGCACTGAAAAACAGGATGGGGACAACCTTTGTAATAAGCAATTCAAGTATAATTATTCCCTATTTTCTGGGTATGTTACTTGCCTATTTTCTTTATGAAGAGTTTGCAAAAGGACATACAAACTTTCTCTCTTTTGCGCTTTTTCTTGGCATTTCGCTTAGCATTACAGCTTTTCCAGTTCTTGCACGTATTGTTCAGGAGCGTGGTTTAACGCGTTCACATCTTGGCACAGTTTCAATTGCAAGCGCCGCGTTCGATGATGTTACGGCATGGTGCATTTTGGCCGCTGTTGTTGCAGTTGCTAAAACCGGCAGCATTGCAGGTTCGGTATTTACATTAGTATTAGCAGTGATTTATGTACTAATTATGTTGTTCATAATTCGTCCTTTTCTCAAAAAAATCGGACAAATTTACCACAACTCCGAGGTACTTAACAAAAACATTGTAGCTTTTATTTTTCTGATTGTTATATTATCATCGTTTTTAACACAACTCATAGGGATTCATGCCTTGTTTGGCGCATTTCTGGCAGGTGTAATCATGCCACCGTTACCCAATTTTCGGAAAATGATAATTGACAAAGTCGAAGATCTTTCACTTACTTTGCTGCTACCGCTCTTTTTTGTCTTTACAGGTTTGCGCACTGAAATTGGCTTGCTCAATACGCCACATCTTTGGTTTATATGTATTGTAATAATACTTACAGCGATAACCGGAAAATTTTTAGGCGGCGCTTTTACCGCACGCTTTTTAGGCGAAACATGGAAAGATAGCCTTTCTATTGGTGTGCTAATGAATACCCGCGGACTTATGGAACTGGTTGTTTTAAATATCGGTTACGAGATGGGAATTCTTCCTCCTGCAATTTTTGCCATGCTTGTACTTATGGCTTTAATTACAACCTTCATGACTTCACCTGCTCTGTCAATTATTAACCGAATTTTCCCAGATAAAACGATTGAAGCAACGATTAAAAAACAACAGGCTCTTGGTGTTTTCAAAGTATTGATAGCTTTAGGCAATCCTGAGAATGCACGTGCCCTGCTTAACGTAGCGAAATCTGTACTCGATGGAACCAAAAATACATTGGCTGTAAGAGCACTTCATATCACTCCGGGTACATTTACAAATCCAATTTACAGTGAGCAGTTTGCTGCCGACAGTTTCAAAGGGATAATTCAAGAGTCCGAAAAAATAAATCTTCAGCTCGAAACCGAGTATAAAATATCAGATAATGTTGAATCCTGCGTTGTAAAATCGGTCAATCATAATTTTTTCGATTTTTTACTTGTTGGTGCAGGCTTATCGCTATCGGGTGTTCATTTTTTCAACGAGAATGTACGATATTCAAAGTACAAACTGATAAATGCATTTTTGAAAAGTATTCGGAGCACACAAACAATATTTTACCCGGGCGGATTAATTAAAGATAAAACAAAATATTTTGTAGAACAAAGTAAATGCAGTGTCGGCATTTTT
>CAYQWD010000105.1:0-6508 GCA_964420955.1 uncultured Paludibacter sp.
ATACAAAGCATTGTCATTCAGAGCGTAACGAAGAATCTCAGATGTTTAGTCGGTTAGTAGTGAAAGTTTATATTAAATATTCAACGCGAAGGATGCAAAATTTTCTTTTTTCACAAAATATGCTAATAACCTGATTCTTAAATAAAGGACGCGAAACGGAAAACTTAAAAATTTTCCTTTGGGCCTTTGTATCTTCGCATCTTTGTGTTCACAATAATATTTTCATAACACACAATTGAAACTAACAAAACTTAAAATAATTAAGGAGTTTCATCCATCAACTAGTATGCTGGTAAAAGAAAAACACCATCAGAATTTCTTTTCAATACATTATTTTTTTCCTCTGCTGAAACTTCAGGTCATAATCAAGGCTTACTTCTGGCGTAATTGGTTGTTTCACAAAAAGGATTAAAACTAATTCAGAGTAAATATATACACATTTTAATCTTTAATGTGCATAAATTTAATATTTAAAATTTTATCAAATATATTTTTTATAGCTTATTCTGCTGATTATCAATACTAATAAAAAATTGTAAAAAAAAACTGTTATTTACTTGATAATGAGAATAAATTATAGTACTTTTGCGGCTGATTTCAGAAAATAAGGAAATTTTTCTTCAATTAGATTTTCTGTTAACATTTCCTTACAAAATACTTTATTATTAAACTCAAATTCTGAAAAGAGAATGTAAATATTTAAACAACAACAAACAGAATAAATTACAGAATTATGAACCTCTCTCACATCGAACATTTAGGTATTGCCGTAAATAGCCTCGAAACAGCTATTCCATATTACGAAAAAATTTTTGGTCTGAAGTGTTATGCAGTTGAAGAAGTTGCAGAACAAAAAGTAAAAACTGCCTTTTTCAAAATAGGACAAACCAAAATTGAATTATTGGAATCGACCGATCCGGAAGGACCGGTAGGAAAATTCATTGAAAAGAAGGGGGAAGGCATTCACCACATTGCATTCGCAGTGGATGACATACAGGAAGCGCTCAATGAAATGTCAGAAAAAGGAGTAAATCTGATAGACAAAACACCAAGAAAAGGCGCTGAAGGATTAAACATTGGTTTCCTGCATCCAAAATCAACTTTTGGTGTTCTCACAGAACTTTGCGAAAATCCCGAAAAATAATTTTTATCCTCTGAAAATCCCCGTCAAGCAAGCAGTATGGCATGTGATCCTGCTGCGAAAGTTGCCGGATATATAAATATTTAAATAATAATGGAAAACAAAGAAAAAGTAAAAAATCTCATCGATTTACGTGCTCAAGCAAAACTCGGTGGTGGAGAAAAGCGCATTGCCTCACAGCATGCAAAAGGGAAATTTACTGCCCATGAACGTATCGACATGTTGTTAGACGATGGCAGTTTCGAAGAACTGGACATGTTTGTAACGCACCGTTGTTACAATTTTGGCCTTGAAAAAGAAAAATATCTTGGCGATGGAGTAATAACCGGGCACGGTACAATTGATGGACGCACTGTATATGTATTTGCACAGGATTTTACCGTTTTCGGAGGTTCATTGTCCGAAACAATGGCTTTGAAAATTTGTAAAGTTATGGATATGGCCATGAAAAACGGTTGTCCTATAATTGGAATTAATGACTCGGGGGGAGCTCGTATTCAGGAAGGAGTAACTTCTCTTGCAGGTTATGCAGAAATTTTCGAACGAAATATTTTGGCATCGGGTGTAATCCCTCAGATTTCTGCAATTTTTGGTCCTTGTGCAGGTGGAGCAGTATATTCGCCAGCACTTACTGACTTTGTATTAATGACCGAACAGAATTCATACATGTTTGTTACCGGTCCGAAAGTTGTAAAATCAGTTACAGGAGAAGACATTTCAGTTGACGATCTTGGCGGCGCTGATGTACATGCCGGAAAATCTGGTGTATCTCACTTCAAAGTCGAAAATGAGCAAGAAGGTGTTTTACTTATCCGCAAATTGCTTTCTTACATTCCACAAAACAATCTCGAAGAAGCGCCACTTGTTGATAACTTCGATCCTATCGACAGGCTTGAAGACTCCCTCAACGATATTGTTCCAGATAATCCAAATCAACCCTATGATATGAAAAATGTAATTCATGCTATTGTTGATACTGGTGAATTTCTGGAAGTTCACAGAAACTATGCAAAAAATATTATTGTAGGTTTTGCACGCTTCAACGGTGCTTCAACCGGAATAATCGCCAATCAACCTAACTTTCTGGCAGGTGTGCTTGACTGCGACGCATCACGAAAAGCTGCACGTTTTGTTCGTTTCTGCGATGCTTTTAACATTCCTATCCTTACACTGGTTGACGTTCCGGGATTTCTTCCGGGTTCAGGTCAAGAATATTCAGGTATAATAATTCATGGAGCTAAACTTATGTTTGCTTATGGCGAAGCAACTGTACCCAAAGTTACTGTTACCCTGCGCAAATCGTACGGTGGCGCACACGATGTAATGAGCTGTAAGCAATTGCGCGGAGATTTCAACTATGCATGGCCAACAGCAGAAATTGCAGTTATGGGTGCATCAGGAGCTATAGAAGTACTTGAAGGAAGAGCTATCAGTAAAATTGAGAATCCGAATGAAAAAGCAATCTACATTGCCGATAAAGTAGCTGAATACAATGAAAAGTTTGCAAATCCTTACCAGGCTGCTTCTTATGGATATATCGATGATGTTATTGAACCTCGTAATACTCGTTTTCGCGTAATAAGAGCATTCCAAACACTTCAGACAAAAAAAGTTGTGAATCCATTACGTAAACACTGTAATATACCTTTATAAATATGCAAATACTAAGTATTCATAACTGGAGCGAGCTACTTATAGGTTCAGCAGTTGGAATTGTAGTTGTATTTTTTGCGCTCACAATTCTAGTTCTTTTATTCGAAGCAATTCAATCATACACAATATACTCTTCGAAAAAAAAACAAGTAAAAGCTGGTATAAAACCTGAAGAAGTTATTGAAGAAATTGCGGCTAATGAAATTGCGGCAATTTCGATGGCTTTACATTTATTAATGAATGAATTGCACGATAATGAAAGTAATATAATCACTATCAAAAGAATAGAAAGACGTTATTCCCCATGGAATTCAAAAATTTACGGATTAAATAATATAAACAGATAATGAAAAAATTCGATTTTAATATAAACGGTACCGACTATAACGTAAACATTAAATCGTTAGAGGGCGACTTAGCCGAAATTGAAGTGAATGGAACACCCTATTCAGTAATAATTAAACAGGAAATTAAAACAACAAAGACACCAATTTTGATTCGCAAGGAACCTCAAAGTAAAAGCGCTGATAAAAGGGTTCTTGAAAATTTATCGCCAGTTTCAAGTGGGGTAAAACCGAGCTCGAGAACTATCAAATCACCGCTTCCGGGTAGCATCCTGAAAGTGTTGGTAGCAGAAGGCGATTCATTTAAAGAAGGCGATTTACTCATGATTATGGAATCCATGAAAATGGAAAACAATATTCTTGCTGAAAAAAGCGGAAAAATCTTAAAAATTTGTGCTGGGGTAGGCAAGGCTGTATTACAAGATGAAGAATTGTTTGAAATTGAATAGAAAGGCTGATTATGAATAAATTAAAATATAAAATCGGCTTATTAATTTTGTTGATTGGATTTTTATTTCCCATGAATATTTTTGCGGATAATGCTGAATCAAGTTCTTTGATCTTTGAAACTCTTCAAAAGTTTTGGGCAAACACAAGTTTTGCTAATTTTGAATTTAAATACCTGACAATGATTGTTATTGGATTGGTATTCATTTATCTTGGAATTGCAAAAAAATGGGAACCACTTTTACTCGTTCCAATTGGTTTTGGTATTTTGGTTGGAAATGTTCCGTTCACTGCAGGAAATAAAATCGGAATATACGAGGAAGGTTCGGTCATGAATATTTTCTACAGTGGCGTTATTTCCGGGTGGTACCCTCCATTAATATTTTTGGGTATTGGTGCCATGACTGATTTCTCATCACTTATATCGAACCCTAAATTAATGTTGTTGGGTGCTGCCGCACAGGTAGGAATATTTATAACATTTATAGGCGCTTATGCATTGGGATTTACACCAATGGAATCAGGAGCTATCGGAATTATTGGAGGAGCTGATGGACCAACTGCTATTTTTCTTTCATCAAAATTAGCTCCCGAACTTTTGGGTGCAATTGCTGTTGCAGCTTATTCTTACATGGCATTAGTGCCTGTTATACAGCCACCAATAATGAAGTTGCTTACAAATGAGAAGGAAAAATTGATTCGCATGAAGCCACCCCGACAAGTTACAAGACTCGAGAAAATACTGTTTCCTTTAATCGGATTGCTGATGACCACTTTTATTTCACCAAGCGCCATGCCTTTACTTGGAATGTTGTTTTTTGGTAATCTTCTAAAGGAATCGGGTGTTACTGAACGATTGGCTGAAACAGCTCGTTTTGCACTTATTAACACTATAACAATTCTACTTGGATTAACTGTGGGTGCTTCAACTCAAGCAGATAAGTTTTTATCTACAAATTCAATCTTGATTTTCGGACTTGGCGCTGCTTCTTTTATAGTAGCAACTGCATCGGGAGTATTATTTGCCAAAATTATGAATCTGTTCCTGAAAGAAAATAATAAAATTAATCCTTTAATAGGCGCTGCAGGTGTTTCCGCCGTTCCCGATTCAGCGCGCGTTGCACAGGAAGTTGGTTTACATTATGACAAAACCAATCACCTTTTGATGCATGCTATGGCGCCTAATGTTTCAGGTGTTATAGGTTCGGCTGTTGCTGCAGGTATTTTGTTAAGTATGCTATCATAATTATTTTATAAAAAAGTTCACACTGTAAAGTCAATGTTTAATTTTTCTTAATAGACACACTATAAGTAAATTAAAAAAACTAATTAGTATCTGTTTAAGCCTGATTGAAATAATTTTTCAATCAGGCTTTTTTTAATATCTTAACTTATAATTTTATCAGGCTGTAAATCTGATATATACATTTATATATTTGAAAAATTATTACATATTTGAAAAAAAATTATACCATAAATTTGCCATTCGGAAACTGATTTTTTTTCAGTGTTGGCAGGTATAATAAATATGAATGACAAAACATGAGATCTCTCACTTCTTTCGAGGTGACAATCAGCTAGTTATAGTAACAAATTCAATAAAAAATGCTGTCATTCAAAGCGAAGCGAAGAATCTAATATTTTTTGGCGGACAACAATGGTTTTTTTAAAAAAAAATCTAATTCATTTAATATTCGATAAATATTTAATATTTTTGTATTTGTCTTATTTTAACAATTAAAAAATTGGATATAAACATAACATATTATACAAAAGAACTTAGCTTTATGAAAACATTATCAACTGGATATGAATTAGCCAGAGAATTTGCGCTTTCGACCGGGCAAAATTTTTTTCTGACCGGTAAAGCCGGAACCGGCAAAACCACTTTCTTACGAAACCTGCATAAAGAAACCCGAAAACAAATGGCTATTGTTGCACCCACAGGTGTGGCAGCTATTAATGCGGGGGGAACAACTATGCATTCATTTTTTCAATTGCCATTTACGCCATTTATTCCAACTGTGGAAGGCAGAAAAGACTTGATCGATAAACAAAAAATGCAACGTTTTCGCCGTAAAGTTTTGCAAGAACTTGAACTTTTGGTAATCGACGAAATAAGTATGGTGCGCGCCGATGTACTCGATGCAATTGATACAATTCTCAGACATGTTCGATACCGCTTCAGCGAACCATTTGGGGGCGTACAGGTAATATTTATCGGCGATATGTTTCAGTTATCGCCTGTAGCAGTGGATGAAGAATGGCGTATTCTTTCCCTGCATTATCAAAGTCCGTATTTTTTTCACAGTAATGTAATTCTCGATAATCCGCCGGTATACATTGAGTTTGATAAAATTTTTCGTCAATCAAATCAAGATTTCATTTCATTGCTTAACGAAGTGCGCAATGACAGACTTACGAATGAAGGACTTGCAAAATTACAGAGCCGTTACGATCCCTCATTTATTCCCCCTCACGATGATACTTTTATTACTCTTACCACACATAACTATAAAGCCGATAAAATAAATGCCGAAGAACTGGAAAAACTTAAAGGCAAAGTTTACAGGTTCGAAGCAAAAATTACAGGCGATTTTCCGGAAAAAAATTATCCTACAGATAAAATACTGGAACTGAAAATCGGCGCAAAAGTTATGTTTATCAAAAACGACACCGAAACCGAACGGCGCTTCTACAATGGAAAAATCGGAATAATAAGGCGGATAGAAGATGAAATTATTGTAATTGATTGTAAGGGCGCCCCCGAACCAATTGAGCTTGGCCAGATGCTTTGGGAAAACATACGATATAAAACCAACGCCGAAACCAAAACTATCGAAGAAGAAACACTCGGAACTTTTGTACAGTACCCGCTTCGGCTGGCATGGGCTATAACTATTCATAAAAGTCAGGGGCTTAC
>CAYQWD010000105.1:6518-8138 GCA_964420955.1 uncultured Paludibacter sp.
AAAGCAGTGATTGATGCCGGAGATGCTTTTGCGCCCGGACAGGTGTATGTAGCACTAAGCCGTTGTCGAAGCCTTGAAGGAATCGTTTTAAGAAGCCGAATTAATCCGCATACAATAGAAAACGATAGACAAATTGTGGATTACGAAAAAAATAAAATGCCGCCCGAGTTACTTGAAAAACACTTGCAAACCTCGATTAATGATTTCAGAAAACTGCTATTAATACAGTTATACGATTTTAGGCAAGGAATAGGGCAGATAACACGTTTGCAAAAGGATGTTCAGGAAGTTGCCGGTTCGTTCAACGAGGATACGCTGCCATTTTTAAAAGATGTATACCATCAGATACAACAATTGCAGGAAATTGCCGAAAAGTTTAAAAAACAGCTTACAGATATTTTAAGTAATAAGACTCCGAATGAAGAATTTCTGAATGAAAGAATAATTTCGGCCAATGCATTTTTTATAGGAAAACTTGATGTTTTAACCGAAATGCTGCAGCAATCGCCTGCCAATACCGACAGTAGAGATAATGCACGTGAATACAATGATCAGCTTCGAACACTGTTTGGCTATTTAGCACAGAAACAGCATATTATGAAAAATACAGAAGTGCCGTTTATTGCAGATAATTATTTCAGATTAAAGAATAACTTTTTTATGCCAGACTTTAAACCGAATGCTTATGCAAAAACTGGTATTTCCACAAAAATTTCAACCCGCAATCCGAAACTGTATTTTCAGCTTCTAACATTACGTAACGAAATTTGCGACATGGAAGATTTGCCCATTTATTTCGTTGCAGGAAGTAAAACGCTTTCCGAAATGGCCGATTTCCTTCCGCAAACAGAGAGTGAATTATTGCGCATTAGCGGTTTCGGACCTGCAAAAGTTCAAAAATACGGTTATCGGTTTCTTGAAATTATTCGCAAATACGCTAACGAAAACAAACTCAATTCGAATATGAATGAGAAGTTAATTTCGGATAGAAAAGAACGAAAAATGAAAGCAGAAGCTACTGAGCAAAAAGAAAAAAAAGCGAAAGGCGATTCACACCGGTTAACTTTTGAAATGTATAAAAATGGTAAAAGCATTGAAGAAATTGCTGCAGAAAGAAAATTGGCAACCAGCACAATTTGTTCACATTTAGCAGTTTATACCACCAACGGACATTTAAATATTGACGATTTTGTGTCAGAAAATAAACGAGAAGCTGCATTGGAACTTTACAATAACACTCCGGAAATTGGCTCTGTAATTGATTTGTTATCGCCAATTTTAACCCGAAACGAAATCGGATTCTTTCTTTCGTGGATGAGAAATCTTAAAAAACTGGAACAATAAAACCAAATTATGCAATGAAATAGAATTGATAAACGCATCTGTAAAATGATTATTCTATCCAAATTTTGTTATTTTACCTTTAAAAAAGAAATTGAATAATTTGATTTTAAAAATGAGTATGCCTATCTTTGCACTTACAATTTTTAAAAGTGTATAAGCGCATTCAATATTTATTTTTAGCTCTCGCTGTTTTTATCAGCGTTAGTAAAATATTTGTTACTGAAAATTTTATTTCCGGCAGCACATCCGTGGAAAGTAATATTTCTGCTGATATAA
>CAYQWD010000106.1:0-3660 GCA_964420955.1 uncultured Paludibacter sp.
TTTGACTTTGTAATTACCGAAATTGGCGGAACAGTGGGCGACATGGAATCTCTTCCATATATCGAAAGTGTACGTCAGCTGCGTTGGGAGTTGGGTAAAAATTGTTTAATCGTACATCTCACTTATGTACCTTATCTTGCAGCTGCCAAAGAGCTTAAAACAAAACCTACTCAGCACTCGGTAAAAGCTTTACATGAACAAGGCGTACAACCCGACATACTTGTGTTGCGAACCGAGCACAATATTTCTCCAGAATTAAGAAAAAAAGTAGCTTTATTTTGCAATGTGGAACCAAAAGCTGTAATGCAATCCATTGATGTACCTACAATTTATCGTGTACCTCTCAACATGCAACTTGAAAAACTTGATGAAGTGGTACTTCAGAAAATGGGCATCGATTTACAGAAAACCCCTGCAGCCGATATGGCGAAATGGACTGAGTTTGTTGAAAAACTCGAAAATGCAAAAGATGAAGTTCGGATAGCTCTTGTGGGAAAATATGTTCAATTGCCCGATGCTTACAAATCCATTATCGAATCGTTGTTGCAGGCAAGCGCTTACAATAATCGTAAACTGAAACTTGATTTGATACTTTCCGATAAAATTAATTATGAAAATGTGGAAGCCAAACTGTGCAAAGCAGATGGAGTATTAATTGCACCCGGATTTGGTACACGTGGCATGGAAGGAAAATTTGCTGCATTAAAATTTGCGCGTGAAAATAATATCCCTTGTTTGGGAATTTGTATGGGAATGCAAACCATGTCCATAGAATTTGCTCGCAATGTTTTGGGATACGAAGATGCAAACAGCACCGAAATTGACCCAAACTCAAAGAACAATGTGGTAGATATAATGGAAGAACAAAAAAACATTCTCGACCTTGGCGGAACAATGCGCTTGGGGGCATTTAAATGTAAACTGAAAAAGGGTTCAAAAGCTTTCAGCATATACCGTAAAGAAAACATAAGCGAACGTCATCGCCATCGGTACGAATTCAACAACAAGTATAAAGAAGCGTTTGAAAAGGCGGGCATGATTTGCAGCGGCGTAAACACTGAAACCAACCTTGTTGAAATTATTGAGCTCCTCAATCATAAATGGTATGTTGGCGTTCAGTTTCACCCTGAATACAGCAGCACTGTTGTAAATCCGCATCCACTGTTTATTAGTTTTATAAAGGCTGCTATCGGACAGTAAAAATATGAGTTTTTAAAATCATTATATCATCAACACTTTTAAATTCAGAAAAATTTTTCATATCAGAAAATGGATAAAAATACAATTACAGGTTTTATACTTATAGCGCTCATACTGATTGGATTTTCATATTTCAACAAACCAACGGAAGAACAAATTGAACGTCAGAAAAAGTATAACGATTCTATTGCTTTGGTTGAGCAACAAAGACAAGCAGCTCAATCAATCTCACAAAGTGAAAACCAACAGCTTTCGCAGGAAGTTTTATTGAATGCCGACGATTCTGCTTCCATCGAACTCATTAACCGTTCGTTTGGTGAATTTAGCGTGGCTACAAAAGGCGAAGAGAAATATTTAACGCTCGAAAACGAACTGATTAAACTGACTTTTACCACAAAGGGAGGTCAACTTTATGAAGCACTGCTGAAAAATTACCTTACACACGATTCATTACCACTGCTTCTTTTCACAGGCAAGGAAAGCAAAATGGCATTTACACTTGTAACCAACAATAACCAGGTAGTAAATACCGGAAATCTTTTTTTTGAGCCGGCAGGCGAAATTACAAAAGATGCCAAAGGCAATCAAACACTTATTATGCGCTTGAAAACAACGAGTGAAGCATATTTCGACATTGTTTATACTTTACCTGCCAACGATTACATGCTCAGTTTTAAAATTGTACCTTCAGGTATGAATAAATTGATGCCGATAGCAGTAAATTATCTCGAAATGCAATGGTCATCGTTCATACGTCAACAAGAAAAAGGAAGGGTTTTTGAAGACCGTTATTCGTCAATACACTATAAGTTTGATGCCGGCGATATGGAAAAAATGAGCGAAAGTAAAAACGACTCGCGCAAACTTAGTAACAAATTAAAATGGATTGCTTTCAAAGATCAGTTTTTTAGCAGCATTCTTATTTCTGACAAACCCTTTACTTCTGCATCTCTTGAAAGTGAGATTCACACCAATGACAGTTTATATCTTAAAGAATATTCTTCTGAGATGACTGTACCTTTTGACATAAGCGGTACGGAGATTACTTCGTTCAAGCTTTACCTAGGTCCGAATAAATATAACACACTGGCTGCCTACGACAAAGGTTTAGCAAAAGATCAAAAATTGAATCTGAAAAATATCATACCACTTGGCTGGGGAATTTTTGGTTGGGTAAGCCGTTGGGGAATTATTCCCATGTTCAATCTTTTCAGCAAGTTTATTGGTAATTACGGCATCATTATTTTGCTCATGACACTGGTAATAAAGCTGGTTTTATTTCCACTTACCTACAAATCATATATTTCGAGCGCAAAAATGCGCGTTTTAAAGCCCGAGATTGATGAAATTCATGCACGTATTCCGGCCGACAAAGCTGTGGAGAGACAAAAAGCAACGATGGAATTGTATAAAAAAGTTGGCGTAAGTCCCATGAGCGGTTGTTTGCCTACATTGTTGCAAATGCCAATACTTTTTGCCATGTTCAGTTTCTTCCCAGCTTCAATAGAATTACGGCACGAAAGTTTCCTGTGGGCAGAAGACCTTTCTACTTATGATTCTATCTTACAGCTTCCTTTCGAAATTCCGTTTGGTTTCGGCAGTCATATAAGTTTATTTTGTTTGTTAATGACAGTTACCAGTATTATTTACACAAAACTTAATATGGCAACCACAGCAACTCCTGACCAACCCGGAGCAGGAATGATGAAATGGATGATGTATCTTATGCCCGTGATGTTTATGTTTATGTTCAACAGCTATGCTTCTGGGTTGAGTTACTATTATTTCCTCTCAACACTAATTTCAATTGGTCAAACCTACGCTATACGTGCTACGGTTGATGAAAAGAAATTGTTAGCACAATTGCACGCCAAACGTGCCAGCAACGAAAAGAAACCGGTTAAGAAAAGCGGTTTCATGGAACGACTTGAGAAAATGCAATACGAACAACAAAAAGCTTTGCGCGACCGTAACAAGAAAAAATAATTCTCACAAACTTTAATAATAAAAGTGTGATATCCGAAGTTTATACTTTGAATGTTACACTTTTTTTAGTTTTGCAAAAAAAACGTTGAATAAATAAGGATAATTTATGAAAATTCCAAAAATATTTATTACAGTCATTTTCATTCTATTTTTAGTTTCATGCAGTAAAAATGGCAGCGAAATTATAAAAATACATCGTTTGGACAGCGCTTTAATTGCTTTGGATACTTTACATATAAACGAGCAGGTAAAGAAGCTTTATGCCGATTATCCTGAATTTTTCCCTGCCTACATTGAGGAAGTTATGGAGAAAAATCCGGCTGATACATTAGGTGTAATTCAGGAATTGAAGAAATTTATTGCTGACACTGTATTTCAGAACGTACACAATGATGTAAAACGAATTTTTGGCGATGCAACAAAACAAGAATTAATTCTTGAGAAAGCCTTTCGAAAAATGAGAAAAGAATTCTC
>CAYQWD010000106.1:3690-4961 GCA_964420955.1 uncultured Paludibacter sp.
ACTTTGTTTCCGGTTTCAACCGTTCAGTTTTAACCAGCAATAATTTTTTGGGGTTGAGCACAGATCTTTTTCTGGGTTCGGAATATCGTCATTACAAAGAAATTACTTATAATTATCTTACAACCGAGATGACTCCTGAAGCTATTCCTGTTGTTATTCTATCACAATTATTATATGAGCATTCGCATGCAATGAACAGCGAACGTCTGCTGGAGCAAATTATTTATCATGGAAAAATTATGTATATACTTTCAGAATTGTTACAAGGTTACAATGAAGAAAATATTATAGGTTACGATACAAAACAGATAAAATGGTGCCAAAAGTATGAAAAAGAAATCTGGACGTTAATTGTGGAACAAAAGCATTTGTTCAGCAGCGATTTAATGTTGATAAATAAATACATTAACCCTGCCCCTTTCACAACGCCGGTTTCGCAAGAATCGCCCGGCAAATTAGGAGTATGGGTAGGATGGCAGATAGTGAAAAGTTATATGAAAAACAACTCCAAAACTGATTTAAAAACTTTGTTTTTTAATGCTGATGCAGCCTCAATTCTCGAAAAATCAGCATACAAACCTTGAATAAATAAAGCCTGCCAAAAAACTATTCGGCAGGCTTTTTTAATTTGAAAAAATGATTGAGTAATTAAGCAGGATGAATTGCTTCTGATGGACAAACATCAGCGCAGGTTCCGCAATCGGTGCAAACATCCGGATCAATTACATAAATATCACCCTCGGAAATAGCGTCAACAGGACATTCGCTGATACACGATCCGCAGGCAATACAATCTTCATTAATTACGTAAGCCATTTTTGTTTATTTTTTTGTTAGTACTAATTAGCAGTGCAAAAATATCACTTTTTCAATACGAAAAAAAATTTTCAGGCTAATATTATTTACATAATTGTCATCAGCCCATTTAAATTAATAATTTACAACTCATAAACATCAGATTATTTGATATTTACATAAGTTTCTGTTGATTGTTAAATCTTACTTATATTTCAAGTTCGTGCCATTTTCCGCGTTGCAGATACAAATATCCAAGCCCGCCCGTAAGCGACCAGTAAATAAATTCCGACATCCAGACTACGGCTGTAGTTTGTGGATTTATTATTGCCGTGTAATAAACATAACCTATATAGAAAGTAAGTGTTAAAACTTCAATGTAAAATGCAGTTTGCGTACTACCGGTACCCGAAACTGCATTTATAATCACATTGCAGGCGGCAAAAAACGCTACAGCCACAGCCACAACCCTTATT
>CAYQWD010000106.1:4971-8043 GCA_964420955.1 uncultured Paludibacter sp.
ATCGATGCCAACATTAATGAAGTATCATCGGTATAAATATGCGCAAAAAGATGTGGAAAAATAAATGCAAAAACTAAAAACGGCGCAACAGCAATTAAAGCAATTCCGATGATTTTGTTTACAGTTTTTAAAACTTCATGCTTCAAACCTGCCCCTATCATATTACTCACTAAAGTACCGGCTGTTGTAGATAGGGCTGAGGCTGGAATCATAAGCAAAACATACATGCTACGCCCAATGTTGGTTACCGCCAGCGGACGTTCGCCCATTCGTTCAATGAAAATAAAAAATAAAAACCATGTAGATATGGAAATAAGAAACTGAAACATAACAAATATGGAAAGACTTAAAATTTGTCCGATGGTTTCAAATGATGGTTTAAGATTTGAAAGAAGTTTGTATTTCTTTACATCGACACGAAAATATGTATAATACATAAGATAAAAAGTAGAAGCAGCTTCAGCTATAACAGAAGCAATTGCGGCGCCGGCTATTCCCATTTCAGGAAATCCGAATTTGCCGAATATCAAAGCATAATCAAGACAAATATTTACCAATGAAGTAATTACAGCCGAAACTGTAAGAACTCGCGTTTGGGTAATTCCCACATAAAAGCTGCGGAAAACTACATTAGCAAAAATAAAAAAATATCCGTAAATGCGCCAGTCGAGATACTCTACTGTAGCATGATAAATATTTTCAGAGCTTACCAAAACTTTCATCAGACTTGGAATCCCAAATATAGAGACAATAAAAATCAATATTCCAAGAAGGAAGTTAAAAATCAGCCCATTGTTGAAAACTGTACCAATCTGAGTGTAATTACTTTCGCCATTTCGTCGACCAATCAGAATTTGCACCCCCTGACTAAAACCAAAGCCAACCATGTAAACTGCAAAATAAAAAACGCCGGCTATGGCCGAAGCACCCAGTGCAACTTCGCTCACACGCCCCAGAAATGCAGTATCCGTAACATTTATCACATTTTGTGCAATCAATGTCAGAATTATTGGATACGAAATTTTAAGTATATTTTTGGTAGAATTCACAAGGAAATTTTTAAATTGAACATTTTAAATTAAAACTTGTTTTGCAAAAGTACAAAATTTGAAAATTGAAAATCGCAATTTTTATGGTTTGTCTGCAATTTTAATTGACAATGAAAGTATCACCAATTTTTTTTTCAAAAAACATGTTATTAAATTTTTTATTCATAAATTTGATATATCTGTATAAATTTGCATAAATAATCAATAGATCAACAAAACAATTCATGAATATCATCGAAAAACTAAACCGCCGCTACGCCAGCAAGGCAATGAACGGGACAAATATCGCTGGCGAAAAGAAAAATCAAATTCTGGAATCGATACGTTTGGCGCCAACCTCCATGGGTTTGCAACCATTTAAAGTTCTAATAGTCGAAAATCAGGAAATAAAACAAAAAATATTTGACAGTTCAGCTCCCGGACAACCACAGATACCTGCAAGCTCCTTTACTTTGATTTTTGCAGTTCCTGAAAAATTTACGTCTGAAATGATTGAGGAATATTTCATTTCGGTAAGAAACACCCGAAAACTTCCCGATGCAAAAGTAGTGGCTTATCGCCAAATGGTGGAAGGATTTCTGCAAAAGCAAAACGACGACGAATTTTATGTCTGGGCTGCACGTCAGGTTTATATCGCACTTGGTTTCGCACTCTATACAGCTGCCATGATTGATGTGGATTCGGTGCCAATTGAAGGTTTTAATCCTGCACTGCTTGATGATGCACTTGATTTGAAATCGATGAAACTGCGCTCGGTGTGCATGATGGCCATAGGAAACCGGCACGAAGAATTGGATTACAATGCACGTTTGCCAAAACTCCGTAAACCTGCCGATAAAATATTTATAAACATCTGATATAAAATTATTATACTGAAAAAAGTCTTTTGGAATTTCTTCCGAAAGGCTTTTTTTGTATGGTGTAATTTATATTACTTAATTTTAAAAAATGTAAAAGATTTATGGAAATCCGGCGTTATATTCATCAAGCCTACAGCTGATAAATTTAAGCTAAAATTGTATTTTTGTTGAATCATTCCCCAAATAATTTGATTAATATGAAAAAGATTATTGTTTTTCTGTTCATTCTTGTAGTCGTAGTTACCGGTATTCTGTTAGCACAAAAGAAAGTAGATATTGAGTATGATACTCAATGGAAAAAAATTGAAGAACTTGCTCAAAAACAGCTTCCCGAATCGGCGCTCAAAGAAACTGAGCTTTTATTAAAAAAAGCCCAAGCAGAAAACAACATTCAGCAGCTGATAAAAGCAACGGTTTACAAAATGCGCTTCATGCTTGAAAAAGAGCCTGACAAAGCTCCCAAACTGATAAAAGATTTTGAAATTTTTACCGAAAAAACATCTGATAAAACCGATAAAGCATTGCTGAATTCGATGCTTGCTGAGTTATATGCCGATTTTTATCAGTCAAATCAGTGGAATATCAATGAAAGAACCGAAGTGCATGGTACAATACCTGATGATTTAAACGAATGGACAAAAAATATTTTTTACGATAAAATCAGCAATTTGCTTGATGCTTCGCTGCAAAATGCTGATTTACTCCAGAAAACCGATGTTCGGAAATATGAGCTTTTACTCGAAAAAGGAGATGATAGCAAATTGCTTCAACCTACACTTTTTGATTTTTTAGCCAACCGAAAAATAAGTATCCTTGATTCGTTAGATGAAATAACTGATGTCATTAATCCGCTTGACGATGCGCGTTATTTTCTATCTTCAGAGGAATTTGTGAATTTAAAATTGGATGAACACTTTCAACCATCTATTGAAAATAAAATTCTCGCGGTTTATCAGCAATTGATTGCATTTCATCTTTCCGACAAAGAACCTGATGCACTGATTTATATCGACTTACAACGTTTGGATTATGTATATTCAAAATCGGACGATAAAAAGGCTTATTTAATGGCATTGGAAAATTTGGCGAAGAAATTTAATGACTTTCCGGCTGTTGTTGATGTTATGGCTGATTTGGCAAGTTATTACCAAGGATTGAATGAA
>CAYQWD010000107.1:0-7973 GCA_964420955.1 uncultured Paludibacter sp.
TAAGGCGATGATAGTCTTCAGTTTCGTAATCAATTCGCGATGATATTTCTTCGTTAAGCAAGTCAATTTCGTTTTGCAGTGCGGTGATATGATTGAATGCTTTTTCTGTTTCTTCGATCACCGTTGTGCCTTCGTCATGTTTCATTTGCTGAGGCAAATAACCGATGGAAATATCGCGCGGGACAGTAATTTTTCCTCTGGTAGGTTGTTGTAAACCGGCAAAAATGCGTAAAAGAGTTGTTTTGCCTGCGCCATTTTTACCTGCAAGCGCTATTCGATCGCGTTGATTAACCAGAAAACTTATTTCGTCGAACAAAGGAGAACCACCAAATTCGATACATAACTGCTCGACTGATATCATAATAACTTTATGCTGATTATTAACAAACTAATTATTAAAAATGGAATTTTTTATTCTTCTTGAGTGGAATTGAAATCCTCAATATTGGTCAGAACATTATAAGTATTTGCTCTAAATTAGTTTATGCTTTTCAGGACATCAAACAGGTTTTAAAAATCTGTTTGATGTTATCCGGTAAAATCATATTACGTGTTTCAATTAATATAAACTAATTATGAACACTTACTTATTTTAAATTTTGATGTATGTATCAAAAAATATTTGACAGGTTAAACTCAGAATATTTATATAGATTTGCTGGCTTTTTTATTGATTATACTCCACAAAAAATATATTAATGAAGAAGCGATGGTGAAAGCAACAAAAACCAGTAATTCGATGGGCCAATTACGACCTAGTATTCCTAAACCAATAAATAAAAGCGAAATTCCCAATAACACAAAAGTTACCTCACGATGGGCTAATCCTGTTTTAAGCAACAAATGATGAATGTGGTTTCTATCAGGGTGAAATGGCGAAACGCCCTTTTTTATACGTGTAAGCATAACTCTGAGCGTATCGAAAAGCGGAACCGACAACACACAAATTGCAACTGCAGGCGCCGATTTCATTTTTAATGCTTGAGGTAAATTATACATTAACGGAAATGCATTAATTTCGACAAACTGAAATACATACAGTGTAATCATGTATCCGAGAAGTAACGAACC
The DNA here is from genome assembly GCA_964420955.1 of uncultured Paludibacter sp. Taxonomy (GTDB): domain Bacteria; phylum Bacteroidota; class Bacteroidia; order Bacteroidales; family Paludibacteraceae; genus Paludibacter. Next base: position 1,072 of record CAYQWD010000107.1, read on the forward strand.
CGAATCGCCCATGAATATTTTACTTTTAGTGCCAAAAACGTTGTAAAGAAAAAACACAAACAAAGATCCTGCAAGTGCATAAGCAGAGATTGAAATATTTGGCTTCCCGATCATTCCAAAATAAACTGCAAAAAACAGGCTATAAAGTATCCCTAAACCTGAAGCAAGCCCATCAACTCCATCAATCAAATTTAAAGCATTTATAATTACAATAAATACAAAAAAAGAAAGTAAATAACTGGCGGGCACAGACAGATTTAATATCCCAAGAAAACCGTGCAAATTGGTTATGCGAATGTCGGCAGCCACAATCAGGAAAAATGCTGCCACTAGTTCACCCATTAATTTCCAACTGACTTTGATATCAATTAAATCGTCAACAAATCCTATTATTAGAATTATAAACAGTCCGATAATAGTGTAATGCAAGTCAACTAAAACACCGAAAGAAAAAAGTAAAACGGTGAGTAAAAAAGAAATAAAAATATTGATACCCCCAACATTCGGAACAGCTCCCTCGTGGGAAGTACGCTTGTTTGGCTTTACTGTAAAATTTCTTTTTTTAGCAATGTTAATTACAAGGGGCATAAAACACAAACCTACAATAAACGAAACAAGTATTGTAAGCGAGGGAAAATTATGTATTAAATTGTTAATTTTATCCATAAAAAATATATCATCAGAATAGTTGCTACAAAAAAAATTAAAATTTAAGAATCACACATCAAGTCTTTCGTACTGCGAATTTTTACTAATAAACTCCGGAACAATTTTCTTCATTATTGAAACAGTAGTATAACTTTTGTTTAAATGGCAAAAACGTAAAAGTTCTTTTATTTGTTTCGAAACGTCATCGTAATCGTACTGTTGTACTTTGGCTATCGTAATTTTCGAATTATGCGTTTCAGTAGTAATTTCCTTGTGGTTCAGCAATTCTTCGTAAAGTTTTTCGCCTGGACGCAAGCCTATAAATTCAATTTTAATATCTTTGTCAGGAGCCAGCCCCGCTAACTTTATCATTTTTCGGGCGAGATTCACAATTTTTACAGGTTTTCCCATATCAAACAGATAAATTTCGCCGCCATTTCCCATAATACAAGCTTCGAGTACAAGCCTGCACGCCTCCGGAATCGTCATAAAATATCGAATTATATCAGGGTGTGTTACAGTAACTGGTCCGCCTTTTTCAATTTGAGAACGGAAAAGTGGTATAACAGAACCATTTGAGCCTAAAACGTTTCCGAAACGGGTTGTTATAAACTTGGTTGAATTTTCACTTTTTGCAGCAAGTTTATTATTAAGCGATTGAACATAAATTTCTGCTATACGTTTTGATGCGCCCATAATATTTGTGGGATTCACAGCTTTATCAGTCGAAATCATTACAAAACGCTTAACACCATACTTAACAGCCAAATCGGCAAGCACTTTTGTTCCTTCTACATTTGTTTCTACACTTTCAATAGGATAATCTTCCATTAATGGCACATGTTTATAAGCAGCTGCATGGAAAATAAAATCGGGACGATACAGATCCATCATAAACTCCATGCGTGCCTGGTTACGAACATTTCCGATAAATGCGCTTAAATTCAAATCAGGATATTTTGCTTCGAGTTCAAGTTTCAAATTATGCAGCGGTGTTTCAGCCTGATCTAACAAAACCAACAATTTTGGATTATGTTTAATAACCTGATTTGCTATTTCACTTCCTATTGAACCTGCTGCGCCAGTAACAAGAATTACTTTTTGTTTAAGTTCACTGGTTAAATTTTCGTTGGGTATATTTATCTCCGGTCTGTCAAGCAGGTCTTCAATCTGAACAGATTTTATTTGTTTTATGGAAGGTTCTTCGCTTTTCCAAACGTTTATGGGAGGCAAAGTAAGTATTGGAATGTTATATTTGAGTAAAAGGTCTAAATAGGCCTCTACATTTGTTTCCTCCATTTTATTGGGAGAAACTATAACACTTCTTGCCTTTTTGAGCACATACTTTTTTATATTATCATCACTCAGATAATAAACCTTAACACCCATTATTTGTTTTTCGGTTGCATTTTTGTCGTTATCCAAAAAACCTACCAGTTTATATTTTGTTTCTCCCTGCTGAGAGTTCAACATTTTAGCAATACCCACAGCAGGTTGCAGGGTTCCAAAAATCATTACTGGTGTAATATTTCCATGGCTTTGCGACATGAAATCGAAAAAGATTTTTACTGTCAAACGGACTATAAAAAGTGGGATAAAAGCCAAAAATCCGTAAAAAAATAAAGTCGCATAATTAAAAAAACAATGATCTGATAAGCGACAAAATAAAAAATTCAAGAATAAAAGCACTAAAACATTTGCGAAAACAGCCAATATCAACTTAACTAAATCAACATAGCCGGAATATCTTAAAACTCCGGAGTAGGTATGAAATAACCAGAAAAAAATTGTTTGTAAAGCTATAACGACTGTTAGTCTTATATACAATGGCTGTATAGCGTTGGGAGCAAATTTGCTAAAAAATTCAACTGCAATTGCATTCGAAATTAAATAAGCTATGACTACAATAGATATATCGATAAATAAAACCACCCAACGGGGTAAGTATTTGAAGGAAACTAAATGTGAAAAAATATCCGAATTTTTCAGGTTAAATTTATTGCCATTCATATTTTATCAAATAGAATTTATTTGGGGTACAAAGATAATTTTAATAAATGAAAATAGTTAAGGGAATTTGTTAATTAATGCTTTTTATCTTTTTAAAAAAGGCGGATTGAAACTTTAAACACTTCAACTTGTTTGAATATTACCATAAACCACAAAATTGGATTTAAAATTATATTTAAATATCTTTGCAACCGGTTTCTGTACTTATGCTTAAAATACAAGCGAAATATTTACCCATTAAACAAAAAACTCAATTTTGAGCAGTTATTAAAATTCTTAAAAAAATGTCAGTACATAACAAAAACATCCGAAGAGTTACAACTCAACGACTACTGGAAATGAAACAAAGAGGGGAGAAAATCAGTATGCTTACTGCTTATGATTTTACAATGGGCCGTATTGTAGATAGCGCCGGAATTGATATAATTCTTGTTGGCGATTCTGCCTCTAATGTTATATGCGGTAACACCACCACACTTCCTATAACACTCGATCAAATGATTTTTCTTGCTAAATCGGTGGTCAGAGGCGTAAAACGAGCACTTGTAGTTGTGGATATGCCTTTTGGTTCCTATCAGGGCAATTCCCGCGAAGCTATTGTTTCTGCAATTAGAATTATGAAAGAAACGCACGGTGATTGTCTTAAACTTGAAGGTGGCGAGGAAGTACTCGAATCTGTAAAAAGAATTTTGAGCGCCGGCATTCCGGTTATGGGACACCTTGGGCTGATGCCACAATCAATTAATAAATTCGGCACTTACACTGTGCGAGCACGCGAACAGGCTGAAGCCGAAAAACTTATACGCGATGCACATTTACTTGAGGAAGCAGGATGTTTCGCTCTGATACTTGAAAAAATCCCAGCAAAACTCGCCGAACAAGTTGCAAAGGAACTTACGATTCCTGTAATTGGCATAGGTGCTGGAGGCGGAGTTGATGGACAGGTTCTTGTTATACATGATATGCTGGGATTAACCAACGATTTTTCGCCCCGTTTTTTACGAAAATATGCCAACCTTGAAGAAACAATGCGTAATGCTATCGGGCAATATGTTGAAGATGTAAAGTCTTGTGATTTCCCCAGTGAAAAGGAACAGTATTGATAATAATAAATCCTCTGAAAAAACCGGCATATTGTAAGCCGGTTTTTTTATACTTTTTTGGAAGAAAAACGTTGAAAAACAAAAATATCTTCAAATCCGTCAGGCGTTTTCAGCCAATTTCGCAGCAATGCATTATTTTCATAACCTTCTTTATCGAACATGTTACGACTGGCAATGTTTTTTGCAGAAATATGACAATAAAGTTGTTCAATATGGAGAAAATTAAACACATAATCCTCTGTCAAATGAAGGGCTTGCGTTGCCAAACCTAATCCTTGATATTTTTTTTCAACAAAAAGTCCGAGCGCTACCCGACTGTTGAATATATCCAAATCAAATAAATCAACCGTTCCAACAGTCATTTCATCTTGCTTTAGAACCATCATCAACCTTAGCTGACGGCTTGTAAAAATATCTTTTTCGGCATCGATTATATATTGCTTGATGGCAAACTTCGACAATGGTTGCCTTGTATTTCCTACTAACCACAATTCTGGCTCGTTCTCCCAAACATATAGATTTTCGATATCGTAGGGTTCTACAGCACGAAGTTTTAATATTTCATTTTCGAGATACAATTTATTCCGGGTTTATTTTGTTTTTTTCATTAATCGCCGAAAAGTGAACTGAAAAATCCTTTCTTCTTCGGTGGATATTCACTTTGTACTTCAGTTGGAACCGGTTTAAGAGCTTGATCGGAAGCAATCATTTGGAAAATTACTCCCCAATCGGGTAAACCTCCGAGATTTCTGTCATCGATAAATAAATCAGCTTTTAATTTTCGTGGCTGTAAATCGTTCGGAATCACATCGGGATAATTTGAATTTACTGCGTAAAATTCCAATCCACGCTCACGGCAAAAATTTACAGCATCGTCCAGTTCCTGCCCTTCGCGTACTGTCCACAAGATTAACAAATGCTGAAAATCATCCTGAAGTTTTTTTAGGGTAGCGATGGCAAAAGGTATCTCCCTACCAATTTTAGGATAATCATGTGTTACAATTGTGCCATCAAAATCAACAGCTATTATCATAATTTTGTTTTTTAATCGTCTTGTAATTTGTTAAATATTATAATCTTCTATTTCAAGATCGGTTATAATTTTCACTTCGGAAGGTTTACAGAAAACCAAAGCAATAGCAGCTATTCCGGCACAGAAAATCATAGATTGGGATTGCAATATATAAAAGAAAAGTATGCCCAACACTATGCCGGCACCTATCACGAGCAAACGAATTATTCCTGCTTTCATGTATTGTTCAAGCTTAAACGCTGTATCATCATTTGTTTTCAGTTTTTTCAGAAAAACATTGAATAATATAAGCGATGCAGGCACTGAACCAATTATGAAAATAATCATTATGGTAGAAACTGTAATACCCGGCTGTGTAAGCGGATTAATTACAAAACTGTTTTGTAAAATATAATATCCTAATATTGCAGTTGCAAATGCAGCAGCAAACATACCGTAGTACGCTTTTGTTAGCGCCGATTGCACTTTTTTAAGTTTTAACGATAAATTATTGTTTACTTCTTGATTGCTTTTATCCATCATTTTTTACATTTTTAAAGAAATTGCCTGTAATTTTTATATTTTATCTGAACGAAACAGAAAAGTCAACTCTGTTCAGAATTGATCGACCGAGTGTGATTTCGTCGGCATACTCAAGTTCATCTCCCACAGCTACACCACGGGCTATCGCAGAAATTTTTATATTATAAGGTTCTAATATCCGATAAATATAAAAATTGGTAGTATCGCCTTCCATTGTAGCGCTTAGGGCAAGAATTACTTCTCTTACTACTCCGGATCTAACTCTTTCTACCAAACTATCAATTTGTAAATCCGAAGGTCCTACTCCATCCATTGGCGATATTATTCCTCCAAGCACATGATACAATCCTTTGTACTGTTGTGTATTTTCGATAGACATAACATCTCTGATATTTTCAACAACACAAACCGTTAAGGCATCGCGGGAAGGATTTGAACAGATTCCACAAATTTCAGTATCCGAAATATTGTAACAAACCTTGCAGTAAACTATTTCTTTGCGAAGTCTGATCAGAGCATTTCCGAACAATTCAACGTCCTGCTCATTTTGTTTCAGCAAGTGTAATGCCAGTCTTAATGCTGTTTTACGTCCTATACCAGGCAATTTGGCAAATTCGTGCACAGCATTTTCAAGCAGAGCTGACGGCAATTCGGTATGTGTCATGAGTGTCTTTTGCAGTTCTAATTTGTGCAAAAATACAAAATTCTACTGATTTTTTTGCATAACATTCCTGAAATTGATGGTTATCGATTTCAGGTCAGTTTTTTTGAAAATTATGGGAAAATGCCATTTTGCACGAAAGTAGTAATTAACACTCGTTTCCTCATTTTTTTGTACTTTTGCAGCAAACATAGCCGAATTTATATGACCGGAACGCTGATTCTGATAATTATTTTTCTTTATTTTTTAATTCTACTTTCAATTTCATTTATTGCGGGACGAAAAAGTACCGACAATGAATCTTTTTTTCTCGGACAAAAAAAATCGCCATGGTGGATTGTAGCCATTGGTATGGTTGGCTCCTCTATTTCAGGCGTGAGTTTTGTTTCGGTGCCCGGCATGGTGCGTGGCATTGATTTCACGTATATGCAAACTGTTTTCGGATTCTTTTTCGGCTATCTGATTATTGCCGGAGTTCTGCTGCCTTTATATTATCGTCTGAATTTGACTACTATTTATACTTATTTGCAAAACAGATTTGGCAAATACGCTTATAAAACCGGCGCATGGTTTTTTCTGCTTTCGAAAACAATTGGCGCTGCTGCCCGTTTGTATGTAGTTACACTGATACTTCAAACACTGGTATTCGATGCGTGGAATGTACCTTATATTGTTACTATCAGCGGAACGTTAATTCTCATTTGGCTTTACACTTTCCGGAGTGGAATTAAAACCATCGTTTGGACTGACACTCTTCAAACATTGGTAATGATTACCACATTGGGATTAATAATTTTCGAGGTTACCAGACAACTTGGTTTCAGCTTTCCGGAACTTGCAAAGGCGCTTGCTACAAACGAAAATACCCGAATTTTTGTTTTTGACGACTGGCACACGAAACAAAACTTTTTCAAACAGTTTTTCA
>CAYQWD010000108.1:0-7603 GCA_964420955.1 uncultured Paludibacter sp.
AGGTAATCACAGCAGCATTGTTTGCCAAAAGTGCTTCCAATAATCCGTGCGTAATGGTTATTTGTTTATGATCGAGCACAATTACACCAATGTCTTCGATGGGAATGGTGTTGTTCCCTGTCCGGTCGTCCATGCCGTTTGCTTCGGGTAAATGAATAACCAATTGTGCATTGCGCATACTCAGGTATGCCGGATTTCCAAAGTAAAGCGTGCGTTTAATCATAATGTTCGAAATTTAGCGAGTTGTCGGAGCGAGTTGTCGGAGTACGACTTTAAGTCGTGCCCCGACTTGCTCTACAAGTTGTTTAGTTGTCAGAGTACGATTCTAAGTCGTGCCCCGACTTACTCTACAATCAACCCAAATTCATCAACCCTTTGGCGGCTAATCAGTTGTCCGTTTCTCAATCCGCAAAAATCGCGAAACGATGAAAATTCCCAATCCTCAGGATTTTTCACAAGTCCTTTTTTTACAGGATTTTGGTGGATATAATTAAAGCAAACCTGCGGGTATTCTTTTTCGGGTTGGTCTATTCGAATGGATGTGGCAAAGCCCAAATTATAGCACGATGGCGAAATTCCCTGTGGTTTTGTAATACATTCGGCTTTGGTTTTTTGGCGGAACAGGGAACCGGTTCGATTCTGTTGAATGTTAATGGCACGGGTGTAGGACGAAAGCATAATGCCAATTGCTTGGTTGAGATTCGAGCTAATCGGAGTGCCAGTCGGAGTGCGACTTAAAGTCGCGCCTCGATTTCCCGCGCAATCAACCTCCGTTTCCCGAACATAAACCATCCAATGAAAATGATTTGGCATCAGACACCAAGCCATTACATCGCAAAAAGGTAACAAATAATCTTTCATCTTTTGTAGAAAAAACAGGTAATTTTTTCTTTCGTAAAAGATTTTTTGTCGGTCATTGCCTTGATTGTAAATGTGGTAGATGTGGTCTTTTTCGAATAGCATAGTAAATTTATTCTTCTTGTAGTTGTAGTTGTGAAGTCGGGGCGCAACTTAAAGTCGCACTCCGACTTGCTTCTCCGACTTGCTTTTATATTATTCGCCGTAATATTCGTAAAATACATCAGCAATATCATCAGCAAATCCATATCCACACGGCGATGCCCATTCCACACATTGTTCAGCACGGGCTCTGAACTCATTGAGTAATTTGTTTTTTGCGAGAAACCCCAATGCTACCTTGTAGTTATTATATGCTGAATCGTAAAACTGTTCGGAATAATCGCAATAGCAATATGTCAACTCACAGGCACTTTCGGGCAAGTACAGCATAACATCTGCCAATGCTTCGGCTGTTGGTTGTAAGTTTTTAAAATCCGAGATAGCTTTTTTAGCAACAGAAAATTTCTCACTGCCACGCTCCGGTCTCTCTACATTAAACTCTTTCCGAATCAATTCCTTATACTTTTTTACTAATTCTTTTTCGTCCCGTGGATTCAGATAAAAATCGTAAAATTACTTCACTGCATTGTTTTTATCGTACAAATCCAGTATTTGTTCCACTAATTGTTCTTTGGTAAGATTATTAAGTTCCTTTTTTAGTTTCGCTTTTGACATATTCGTTTTTTTGGGGATTTAACTTTTTCAAAGTTTAAAAGTTGATTAAAGGGATATATTGCCAAGACGATCGACTTTTAGTTCAATATTCACCTACGCTCACAATATCTCCTAAATGATTGGTACGAACTTTTATTGTTCCTTCTAATTTAGTTGGAGTTTGAATGAAATTATAAGTAATGCCTGATAATTCCTTTTTGCTTTTTAGCATATCCCCATCTATTGCTTTGGTTTCTAAATGATTTGCAAAAACATAATTCTTTGTTGATAGCTTCTGTACCCTAAATAAATTTGGGCTAATTTTCTTCTTATTTTCAGGATCAAGTAAATCTACTTCAGCAGGATTAAATCCCGTTTTTTCATTTGGGAAAACAAAAAGTTCATTTTGTTTCATCGTAAATAAGAATTTCCAACCAAGTTCCTGATTGAATGTTTTATTAATTATAGGCAATCCTTGATTTACTCTTGCAACTGCTTCGAATAGCGAAACTACTTTCTCTTGTAAATTTCCATTTTCATCTCTGTAAACAGCTACATGGTGATTGTTGCCCGTACTTACAAAATCGACAGGTATTTTTTTCCCTTCATTATCTAAAATCGGATTGCCATAATGGTCTTTCTTATAATGAAGTGCCTCAGCATTTTTTACACCACTGATAGTTGCCCGCTTTATAGAAATACCTTTTTCTTTGTTAAGCCAAATCGGATTTTTATCCAAATCGGAGAATGCTTTTATAGCATCACAGCCAAATTCTTTCAATCGATTTTCTAATATTTTTCGAATACCACGGTCAATTATTTTGTTAATGGATTTTTGGTCTTTAAAATTATCCGGAGTAATATCCTTTCTAATAGAAAAATCCACCTCAAACCATACCAATTTTACTTTTTCCGGAAGTTTCTCTGATTTCTCTTCATTCAGATAAATCGGATTTTTGTCTAAAGCATTTTTGCCTGTGAATGCTTTTTTAGGGTCATTTCCATTGGCTTCTAAGCGTTGCAATAATAGTTGCTTGTACATTGGATTTGCCACTTTTTCTATTGTTGCTTTATCGAATTTTGCTCCAACCTTTTCTTCTTTTTGCTCGTAAAACAGGTATTTACCATAAACGGTTTCTTTATGAAGTTGTCCACGAGGAGTGAGCATTTCTTGTGGTTTTTCCCTACCCGAAATTTTATTTTTGTTTTTAGTTACAACTTTGTTTTTGGCTTTGTGTGAGACAATTACGTTTTCTAAATGCACTTTTGCTATTTGACGAAAATTAGCAATCGGCTCTTTGAATACTCTTATTTTATCTCCATTATCATCAACTTTCACTTCAGTTTCTATAGCTTCAATGCCGATAATGTTACTATGTAACTTGTGTTTTTCGTTCTTGCGTGCATTAAGATAATTAAGATACTGAATGTGATTGTGTTTGGTAAATGCCACAGTCAAAGCATCCATTGCATGGTGGCGGTGGTCATTACGTTTTGTCCAGTCTTTAATAACTTCTACTTTCTGCTCAAATTTTCGTTCCTCCATTTCGGTTAAACCCAACGATCGGTATTTTGGTAGATTGAGCTCTTTCATTACATTGATTAAGCCCCAGTCTTCCCGTAATCGGTCAGTAATTTGTCCGGAAGTTGAAACCACTGCACGAGTAATTTCAAACAGCATTTCTTTTGCCTTTTTTGCAATATATTGACTATCCCGTAAATCCCGATCAATAAATCCGTCACCAATTTCAGATTCCCTTTTTAATAGCTTTTGATACTTGGCTTTTGAAATTCCTTCTTCTTTGTTTTTCTTACCTAATTCAAAGAGTTTCTCAATTCTTTCTTGAAATGCATTCAACTGTTCTTCACCGAATTTGCTTTCAATGTAATCGAATGCAGTTTTATCGGCTTTCTCCAGATTTATTTTTCGATAAACGATTGTTTTATTGGAAAAACTGTCGTCAAACATCTTCGATTGAGGTATGATGTGCTCAATATCTATTTGTTTGCTAAATAGTATTTCTCTTGGGATGTATTCGTTTGTATATAAGTCTTTATAGCCATTGTTTTTTAATTCTTCGTATAATTTGTAACGAACAATGTCATTTCGGGTTGGATTTTTCAATCCAAATTCAGTTTGTAAAAGCTTGTAGATTTTTTCGTTGGCGTTTTTTGCATCGTTGATATTTTTGTTTAATTCAGCTCTTTCATCAGCATTTTTCTTTAGTTCGCGGGCTAATTCAATCCGAATTTCATCAAAATGAAAATCCGGTTCTTTGCCTTGTTCTAGTAGTTGTTTGTTTTCCTTTTCAATGAGCATATTTACTACATTTACCATCTGATTCAGAATTTTCTCAACTACCGGATTGCGCAAACTGTTCTTTTTCAGCGCAACTAATTTTGGTTTTAATTCACGGTTTTCAATTTCATCTTTGGTAAGCGAATGTTTTGAATGACGATAGCCTGCGTATTCACACGCAACACTGTATTTGTGTTCTTTGATAAATGGATAAATCTTACGCATGGCTTTGGTCGAAAGATTACCATAATCGTCATTGAATGTTATGTTGGCTAAGATTTTTGCATGTTCCGGTTTAAATCCAAATTTCAAACAGAGTTGTTTCTTTAAACCAATATTTTCATTACCATACAGCAATTTGTCTTCATCGCAGTACTTCTTTGTGTCATCTTCTGCCGAATACAACAGATGCCATAACTGATAAGATGCCTGATTTTCAAATTCTTTTCCTTCAAGTTCGGCATCGAACTCAAGTATTTCAGTATTTATACCCAATACTTCGAAAATGGATTTCACCATTTCTTTTATTTCAAAAGCAGACGTTTTTAAGTCTTTAATATTAATTTCGTCTGAATCCGAAAGCTTTAATAAATCCTCATTATAGCCTTCAATTTCCAGTATTTTCAGATAAGCATTATACAGTGCCTGATTGGTGCGGTTGCCTTCCAATTGGCTATAATTCATTTGCCAATCTTGTGGTTTGTAGCCCAATAACTCAATAATGGCTTTTGAAGTAAGATTTCCTTTAATGTTCAGTTCTTCGAAAATTTCTTGTTTGGAATCTATGTTCAGTTCAAAGATTTCATTTTCTTTTTCAAATGACGATGTTTGATTATCCTTTTTTACGCTACGTTTTTTACTGCCGGCTTTTTTTATCAGAACATTATTAAGGTTTTGCCATATTTTGAACTCCTGAAAAAGTGGAGAAGATTTTGGAGCAACACGCATTCCTATAATTTTCTTTTTCCCGTTCACTTCAATTTCTTTGCTCTCAAACTCACAAAAACTGATTAAACTCTTTTGAGATTTAAGTTTACGCTGATAAAAAATAACAATATCACGCACTTCTTCTTTGAGTTTATCTGTTAGCTCAGTATGAAATTGAGCTTGGGTTGTCCAGACTTTTTCAAACTCATCCATATAATCCTGACGATAAAATACCTGATTTCTGAGTGAAGTATGACGATTTTCAAGCAGCTGATTGTAACAATATTCTCCTACGGTCAGTTGATTAAAGTACAACTCCTTACTTCTGTCTGAAATAGCACCTAAATATCCGCTTGAGCTATTGAGATTATTGTTGATTTCGGTCAAAACATAAGCAACCTTTTCCTTGTCCAATTGTCTGGATACCGCATCATTGCGCCATTTATAGGCTTGTAATTTCTTTTGGGTGCGTGCATCGTATTTTATTGTATTTAAGTTCTTTAGACTATCTTCTATGCCTTTTATATCTGCAGTATTTAACTTGTATTTTGCCCTAAATATGGCAGAAGTAGCTCGTTGTCCTTTCCCTTTCAATTCCTTGTAAAATTCATCTGTAAGAATTTCAGGATAAAATTGCTTTTGGAAATTCCATACTTTATCAAACTCATTTTGCAAATCGGAACGGTAAAAATCAGGAATTGCTTTTTTCCCACTTAACATAGTCTGAAAAACATATTGTCCGGGTGTCAAATTATCTTCGTAAAGTTTTTTTGCAATTCCCATACCGTCAATAGCTTGCCCTTCATCTTCGTTTTTTGCTTTGCGGCTACTTTTATAACCACGTTTTTTATTGATGGCAAGAAGCACTCTTGCAAATTCGTTTAACTCAATACGTTCTTCTGCAGCTTTTGCTCTTAACTCCCATGTCTGAAAAGTAGTTTGCTTTCCATCTTCGTTAAGTTTAGTTTCGGTATTTATAATATTACCTTTGATCAAAGCATCAATCAGATTTTCTCTCCGTAATTGATAACGATCTAAATTTCGCCTTGCTCCACGTTTGAGGGTCCTATCGGCATTAGTGGAAAGTGGTTTACCCTTTTCAAAATTAGTTTGTTCATCTACAGTTAATGGATTTACACGTACGCCGATTTGTTTAATTTCAGACTCAGTCTGATTGTTCCCTTCAATAACATAAGCCCAACCTATGCTGGTAATTCCCAAATCCAATCCTAAAATTTTCTTCATAATAAATTAGTTATTTTAAAGTTTTAAACAGGCTTTAAAGTTAAAAAAATTAATTTTGAATACAAAATATTTGTTTCTTTATGTTTTATTGCATATATTTGCCTTACAATTTTTTGAAGCAAATCACAATAAGGATTATTCCGTTGTGAAAACATTTAAGTCGCCCTCGTCTTACAATACGGGGGCATTTTTTATTAATAAATGCTGAATTGTGAAATAATAAACGTTGCAATGAATAGTTGTATCGAAAATTTATTGGAAATAGTAAATGAAAGTAGTATTGTAAATAAAAAAGACCCGCACTCCTGTGCAGGTCTTTTTTTGTTTTGCTCAGCATGTCGGGATGACAAGATTCGAACTTGCGACCACTCGCCCCCCAGACGAGTACTCTAAACCGGGCTGAGCTACATCCCGAAATTTGCGGATACAAAGATAGCATATTTTTTCTTTTACAAGGAATAATTTTGGCATAATTTATCGGGAAAATTGCAAATTAATTACACCAGCGGACTGAAAAGTCGGGCAACAGATTCTTTTAGTTTTTGACGTTTGGGGCGGCGTAACCATTCTTCCAAAAATATTTCGTAGCATTTTTCGATATCATCAAACCACAGTTTTTTTAACTCTGCTGCCGTTATCTTGTCATAAATAAACGCATTTACTTCGAAATTGGATGTAAAACTCCGTTCGTCCATATTTGCCGATCCAACTATCGAAATGAAATCATCGATAACTATGGCTTTACTATGAAGGAAACCTTTGTTGTAACGATAAACTTTAACGCCTGCTTCGAGTATTTCTTTCAAATAACTCGATGTGCAAAAATCGGAAAGGCGCGAGTCTGATTTTTCAGGTATCATTAGCCTGATATCAACACCGCTCAATGCAGTTATTTGTATGGCGTTGAGAATTGTTTCTGTTGGTACGAAATATGGCGAGTGAATATAAACATATTTTCGGGCTGACATAATAGCCATGCATATACCTTGCATTATCGATTCCCAATCGGTGTCAGGTCCGCTGCTGACTATTTGAATCAAATTATCATTAAATTCTGCAGGTGCAGGAAAATATTTGGCATCTGTTATCAGTTTTTGTTCTACAAAATACCAGTCGATCAGAAAAATTTGCTGCAAACCATGCACTGCTGCTCCTTCGAACCGCACAAATGTATCGCGCCATTTGCCGAGCATATTTCCCCAAACATAGCGGTCGGCTACATTCAGTCCGCCAGTAAAACCAATTTTACCGTCAACAATCAGCAATTTGCGGTGATTCCGGAAATTGATTTTACTGCGTGCGAAACGGAGTTTAAGCGGCAGGAACGGACGGGCATAAACTCCGGCTTTCCGCAGAGAATACAGATATTGTTTGGAAAGTACCCAACTTCCCAGATAATCGTAAATCATGCGCACACGTACTCCTTCATTCGCTTTTAAAATTAGCAGTTCGCGCATTTTGTTCGAAATCAAATCGTCTTCGAAAATAAAAAACTCGATGTGAATGTGTTCTTTTGCATTGCTTATGGCTTCAAACATTGCTTCAAAAGTGGCATCTCCCTGAGCCAGAATTTCAATT
>CAYQWD010000108.1:7623-7868 GCA_964420955.1 uncultured Paludibacter sp.
GCTGCTCCATCGCTGTTATTGTTAAGCAGGCTGATTAAATTGAAGTTATGTTTAAAATTTGTTTTATTTAATAAGTGGTCAATGTCGTATTTTGCACCTGGCCTGTGTGTGATGCGTCTGATGCTTTTTTTTGAAATAATGCGTTGTTTGCGATAATTTTGACCTAAAGTGAGATAAAAAAATAAACCTAAAACAGGCAAAAAAATCAATAGCAGTATCCATGAAAATGATTTTACCGGATTGCG
>CAYQWD010000109.1:0-2317 GCA_964420955.1 uncultured Paludibacter sp.
GCCATAGGAGGGTTCTTAGTTGTTACCTCAATGGGGGAGTTGTCTGTGATATCCGGATATTCGACAACCCTTTTTGGCTTGACTTTAACTGCGGTGGCCACGTCTTTACCGGAGCTTTTTACGACTATACAAAGCCAGAAAGAGGATCAGGAAAAAATGACCATTGGAAATATATTGGGTAGCAGTCTATTTAATCTCTTGTTTATAGGTGGTTTGGTGAATATTGTTGGCAATAACATAATTGAACTTACCAATACCGGAACAGGTGCACTCATAGCGGTTTCCAATACAGTTGCTGCTACAACTCTTAATATCAATAACAATATTATCCGGAATATTGTCAAATCAGTCGCCGGAGGTGTGGTTACGGTAATTTCAAATACAGGTGGAGTGCTAACTGCTATTAATATCAACAACAATCAACTTGGAAATGCTGATGGTGGATTGATTAATTATAACACGATTGCCAATACGGCAGCACTTACCGGAATAAGCAATACTGCAGGATCGGCAAATTGTGCGCTGACAATACAGTCAAACAATATCACAGGAATAACTTATTCGGTGGCAGGCACCAATGCTCATACTTACATAATCAACTCAGCGGCAACTCTTTCGCAAAACATAAGCAGTAACACATTTACCAATTTAAGTGTAAACACAACAGGGGCAATTATTTTTCTTTCGAATAATGTAGTAATGCCCACAAACGGAGTGCAAAACGTAAACAACAATAGCATAGTTACTGCATTTGCCCGAACAGCAGCAAGTGGAGCACTGACATTATTTACAAGCACTTCTTCAACATCAAATGCAAATGTTATAGTAAATAATAATAACAATAACTTTTCAAATATTACAATTAATGGAACCGCTACAATAGCAGGTTGGATAAATACAGATGCGGGGCTTGGTAATGTAACAAAAACTATTGATGGTAACACTTTCAGTAATTGGACTGCCGGAACAGGATCAATAACTGCATTGACAGTGAATATAACCAGCGCCAAAAATGCAACAAAAAACAACAATATAAATAACATTACTGGTGCAGGATCTATAACAGGAATAACAACCGGTGCAGGTTGGGATAATATTTTCTCAAATACTATTCATTCACTTATATCCACAGGAGGTACTTCAACCGTAGTCAATGGAATAGCAATTACAACCGGAACATTGAAAAATATTTACGGTAATACAATTTATAATTTACAGGCAAATAATATTACTACCGGCAGTGTGAGTGGGATTGCCATTTCAGGGGGACTGACAAATAATGTTTATCAAAATAAAATTTATCAAATTTCATCAAGTAGCAATGCAATTACAACAGGAAGTGTAAACGGTATTTTGGTTTCGGGTGCAGTAACCGATTTGGTGAATACAATTTACAATAACCGCATTGGCAATTTGCATGCAACTGCCGCCAATATAGCCGATGCTGTGAGAGGAATCAGCATTGCCAATACTGGTCTACGTTCTACTTCAAATGTTTATTTCAATACTATATATTTAAATGCCACTTCAAGTGGAACTAACTTTGGCACAACCGGAATTTACCATTCATCAAGTTCTGTTTCTACAACCGGAGCGCTGAATCTGCGTAACAATATTATTGTGAACCTCTCTACGCCAAAAGGTACCGGACTTACAGTTGCTTTCCGACAGAGCTCCGGAATTGCAAATATGTTAAGCAATTATCGAACCACATCCAATAATAATTTATTTTATGCAGGCGTACCCGATGCTGCCAGATTGATTTATACAAACAGTGTGAATTCAGCTATAGATATTGCTTCATTCAAAGCCGGTAGTTATACTGCAGGAATTATAAGCCCACGCGAACAACTCTCTATTTCCGAAAATCCAAATTTCTTGAGTACGGATGGTGCTAGCGTTAATTTTCTGAAGATAGATAATTCTGCGATTACTTTTATCGAAAGTGGCGCTGTAAATATTGAAGGTTTCACATCAGATTTTGAAGGACATATCAGAGCCGGAAACCCTGGTTATCCACTTCAGACAAACGGAGGCGGATTTGCTCCTGATATAGGAGCTGATGAATTTGACGGAAAATTGCCTAATGTTTTGGTTTCGAATGCCCATGCCATGAGTAATGGTTTATACTCTAAAATCAGTGAAGCATTTGCTGCCATAAATACTTACGATCAGACCGCAAAATCAATCATTATAAATATACTTGGGGATTTTACCGAAAATTCTTCTGCTACGCTTAATGCAGGAATGTGGACATCTTTAAAAATTTATCCAACAAAACCAAGTCTGACCATTTCAGGAAGTATCGCTGGCGCTC
>CAYQWD010000109.1:2342-7865 GCA_964420955.1 uncultured Paludibacter sp.
TGTTACTTTCGATGGAAGAGTGAATCAAACAGGATCAACTAAAAGTTTAAGTATAACAAATAGCAGCACTTCAATTAATGAGGGAACTTCAACCTTACGTTTTAGTAATTCAGCTAAATTGAACACAATAAAATACCTGAATATTTACGGATCATCAAATAGCACTGCAGATGGTGTTGTTATGTTTTCAACATCATCGGAAGGAAACGGAAATGATAACAATATAATTGAATACAACAATATAAGCAATGCATTTGGTAACCGGCCCGTTAATGTTATTTATTCATTGGGTTCTGCTGCCGCCGACAACAGTTCAAATACAATCAGATATAATAACATTTATGATTTTTTAAATTCCGGGGCTTCATCTAATGGAATTTACCTTACCTCAAACACTTCGGGATGGACCATGTCCAATAACAGTTTTTATGAAACTACTGATTTTGTTCCATTGACAGGAACATTTGTGTACACAGCCCTTTCGATTGATAACACAAACGGTAATAATTTTACTATTACAAATAACCACATTGGCGGTAAAAACGAGTTGAGTAGTGGTAACCCATGGACATTCAACGCTAATACAAATCATAGTTTTGTAGCAATTTTGATGAATGTAGATACAACTACATACTCATCGGTTCAAAATAACACCATTCGAAACTTTAATTATTCTACTTCAAGTACAACCCCTTGGAGTGGAATAGTGATAAATAATGGAAATGTTAATGTAGGAAATGTAACAGGTAATATTATCGGTTCAACATCAGGTAATTACTCCATATCAGTAACAAGTACTAATAATGCCAAATCATTTGGTATTTACATCGGTAGCAGCGGAAATATCACAGTTTCAAAAAATAGTATAGCTTCAATTTCATTATTCGGTAATAATACCAATGCTTCACACAGTTTTTACGGAATTTATAAAAAACCGGACTCTAAAGGCACGTTAGTTATAAGTAACAATACTATTGGTAGTGCTAGCACTTCAAACAGTATCTTCTTAGCTTCTTCTGCATCTGCTTCTAATGTTGGACAAATTTTAGCAGGGATATTCCTTGAAGGGTCTGGAACAAATTCAATTACAAACAATACAATTACAAATTTAACCAATAATTATGCAGGAACACATGATTCGCAAACTGTAGGAGTTTATTCCGCTTTCGGCTCAACATCGCTTGTGAAAAACAACATTTACAATCTTTCGAGCAATGCACTTGGTAGTACTGTAGCAGCAGTTTCGGGGGTATCAATTGATGGTTTTGGTATGTCAAATACTGTTACTGAAACATCTATTTACAATCTTTCAAATACTAATCCCGCATTTCAAGGCTTCTTAACCGGAATCATTTTCAGAGGCAGCGAGGGTACAAATTTGGTTAATCGAAATTTTATTAGAAATATCAATGTTCATACATCCTCAACCAATGCAAGTATTTATGGAATATATATCAATCAGGGTTCAACAACCTTTTCAAATAATATTATTAGTTTAGGCGATAACACTGCTTCAACAATATATGGTTTATACAATTGCGGCAGCGAGAGCTCCGGTATGCCAAAACTTGGTTTTAAGTTGCCGCAAATTAACCGAATGATTGAAGAAGCGTCCACAGAAACCGGTTCCAAAGTATATTTTAACTCAGTTTACATTTATGGGACACCCCAAATGGGTGTTGTAAATAAATCCTACGCATTTTTCGATAAAGAAAACACAAAACCGCGTGATATCAGAAATAATATTTTCTCAAATGCGAGATCGACGCAAGGGGGATCGAGTTTGCATTATGGAATATATTTGAATTACAGCGAGGCAAATAATCTAACACTTGACAATAATATTTATTGGGCTTCGGGTACTGGAGGCGTACCCGGTTATCATAATAATTCCGATAAATTTACATTGCCTTTTGTAAATTCTAAGGATGTAAACAGTCAAATTGCTGATCCGAAATTTGTAAACAGCGGAGGTAATTTGGCTGCCGATTATAAAGTTTTAGAGTCATTTGAGGGGGCTTTAAATACCGGAATAACCCTCGATTATGGTCTGACGGCACGTGGTGTGCCACCCAATATCGGCGCGTGGGAATTTAATGCCAATCGTTGGTTTGGTACAGTAAGTACGGATTTTAGTAATCCAGCTAACTGGTCGGCAGGAGCTGTTCCATTGGACGGATCGTCAATTGTTTTTGCTGCTACTCCTGTAAGAGATTGTGTTCTGGATAAGAACAGAACTTTTACCAATATTGTAAATGCACAATCTAATTATAAATTTAATGTTAATGGAAAACAATTGACAATTTTAGGCGGACTATATCTTTCAGAAGGAGGACAGTTAGATGTCAGAAGTGCCGGCTCTACTTTGGTTTTCGAAGGTGATGAGGCACAAACAATATCAAATGGAGCATTTGTAAATGATACCATAGTAAATTTAACTATAAACAATAAATTAGGCGTTACCACAGAAGGAAATTTTACTATCACAGGAAACTTATACTTGCAAAGTCACAATGCTTCAGATACATTGGGTGCGTTCAATACAGGATCAAATATTCTTACAATGGGCGAAAATGCAATTACTACCGGCGAAGGTGAAGTTACCGGTATTGTTACACGCACTGATTTTGCATTTAATAAAACCTATTGTTTTGGAAATAAAAACACAACCATGTATTTTGAAAATACAGGAGAATTACCAACATCCATCAGTTTAAAAATAACTATAGGCTCGGCGCCTGAATGGAAAACAGGTGCAATAAAAAGATTTTACGAACTCATTCAAACCGGAGCCAACCCGCTCAACCCTACAGCTGCTACTTTAACTTCAGCCTATCACCTTTCAGAACTGAACGGCAATATTGAAAACAAACTTGTATTTTTTTCATACAGAAATCCACCCGGATTGCTTTTTGAGCATGGACGTGCCAAAGAAGACAGCATTAATCGCTTCATTAAACTTACAAATGTTAACATGGCATTCTTTCCTTCATCATTCGGAAGTTTGCAAATTTGCTTGGATGAAAATGAAATTGAAACTCTAACATGGAATGGTTCAGTAAGTAATTCATGGACTACAGTAAATAACTGGACTCCTATAGGAGCTCCATCTGATTTTACCAATATCATTATTCCTGATGCTGCCATTACTCCTTACGATCCGATGTTGCCGCCAGTATCTACCATAAAAGGGTTGAAACTTGAAAGCGGGAGTATTTTAAATTCATTTGCAAACGCTCTGTTAACAATTGATAATAGCAAAAATGCTTGGATTAACGAGGGTGGAACTTTTAACTCCAACACAAGTACTGTTGTTTTTAAAAACGATACTGCTTTTGTATCAGGTACAACAAGTTTTAATAATATAACCATTGAAAACAACGCTAAACTGCTTATGAGCAATGGAAGTACAATCCGTATATCCGGAGTCGTAAAGAATGAGGGCGTGTGGAGAACTGCAGTTGATGGCATACAAACTACTGTTGAGTACAATGGTTCGAATCAAAATATAGTTGTACCTAATTCTGCTACCAACCGATACTCTACATTAATTTTGAGTGGCAACGGTCTGAAAACTATGCCAAACACAGTGTTTTCAATTCTGGGCGATTTTATTATTACTGACTTTGCACAGGCTACAACTATTAACAATTTGAATATCGGAGGTAATTTTAAAATTGACACAAACGCAAGTTTTAATGCAGATACAGTATTATTAGACGTTGGCGGTAATATTATCCACAATGGAGGGTTATCACTTGCCCGTAGCACCGTTGCATTAAATGGTACAAACCTGCAAACTGTTTCAGGATCGGCAGTTACAACCAATTTTCATAATTTAATAATCAACAATCCATCTGGAGTAGTCAGTAATAAATCTCTGAGAGTAAATGGTGTGCTGGATCTGCAATCCGAAAATCCATCCGAATTTCTTGGAACGCTTGATATGGGAACAAATACTCTTACCTTGGGTGAAGCATCAATTACAACAGGCGTAGGTGAAGTTACAGGAATCGTGAAGCGTTCTCATGTTTTTTTAACTGATATTCCATATACTTTCGGACAAAGAAATACTACAATCACTTTCGGCGCCGATGGCACAAAACCAACCGATATAAGCATTCGAACTCGATTAGGTGATAGTCCGGCTTGGAAACCTGATGCAATTAAACGCATTTTTGAATTTATAAAAACCGGAGGTTCGGGATGTAATGTAAAAGTTACTGCAAATTATTTGATAAATGAGCTTAATAGCAATGACGAAGAATTTTTACAGTTTTGGGGAATTACGTTCTTGCCAAATAATGAAATTAATGAATGGGGTCGGACAGATATCGATTCAATTAATCATTTTATTACACTTCAAAATGTAAATCTGGATTTATGGGTTGAAAATTTTGGACAAATGGAAATTTCTTTTGCCAAAACTACTTTCCCTATTCTGACATGGAATGGAACACAATCTACTGATTGGAATTCTCCATTTAATTGGACTCCACATTCATTTCCAAATAAATTTTCGCGATTAATTATTCCTTCACAAAATGCTACTGATTACGACCCTGTTTTGCCAGCGAATGTAGAAGTTAATCAATTGACCATAGAAACTAATGGCATATTAAATGCTACACCGAATGCAACTCTACGTATTTTTAATAATAATGGCGATATAGCATGGAATAATATCGGAGGATCGTTTAATCATAATTTCAGTCAAGTAGTATTTACACAACCCGATCAAAAAATTTTCGGTAATACTGATTTTTATAATATTTCAGTACAAGAAGGTGCAAGTCTAACTCCTGAAGCTGATACGCGTATCGGAGTGGCAGGCACTTTTAAAAACGACGGAATATTCTGTGCTAATAAAAACATAAATACTGTTGATTATACCGGAACAGATCAAACCATAATAGTTCCAAACGGAACTACTCCGGGATATTATCATTTGACACTTAGTGGAAACGGTAAATTTATGCCCAATCAAATTTTAATGATTCAAGGAAATTTAACTCTTGCCGATAATGCCAATGTGCATGCAATGAATGAGATACACGTAAATGGTAATTTTTCAATTAACAATACTTCCCAGTTTCATACCGGATCTTTTTCACATTTCATAAGGGGTAATTTTATAAACAATGCTAATTTCTTTGCCAATGCAGGAAGTACTATTCATTTCAATGGAACTGCGCTGAAAACCATTGGAGGAACAGTACCCACGGCATTTTTTGAAATTACGCTTGATAATCCTGCCGGTGTAATCTTGGAAAATGATATATCGGTTGCCAATGAATTGTTTTTGCAAAGAGGAGTAATTAAAACACAAAATTATTCGCTTACAATGGCTTGTTCGGGAGTTATTAGCAATGCAAATCATGAAAGGTACATCGATGGAAAATTAGCGCATACTTTTTGTAGCACGGGTTCAAAAGATTTTCCAATTGGCAAAAGTGGACATTATCAACAGCTGACTTTGAATTACATTACATTATCGGGAACAAGTAAGGTTACTTCCGAATA
>CAYQWD010000110.1:0-7812 GCA_964420955.1 uncultured Paludibacter sp.
TCTTTTTAGAATTTCGATAATGTCAATGCTTAACAATTTGATTAAATTCACATTGTGTTATTTTATAACGACCCACTGATATCTTCAAAGTATAAATTTATTGAGAACTGTACATTCACAATAAACTTTAAATCAAAATAAAACCTTTAAACTCCATAAACCGGTAAACTAACAAACCTACAACAATGTCCTGTAAATTCCAATCGCTTCTTCTTTTGAAATTGGTCGCGGACAATTATTCAGCAAGCGTGTGGTGTTCATGGCAATTTGTGCGAGTTCAGGCAAATTTTTCTCGCAAACACCAAGTTCAGTCAAAGCAGTAGGAATGTTTAAATTTCGTAATAAAATATCTATAAATTCTATTCCAGCCAATGCAGTTTCCAATGCAGTTTCTTTTGGTTCTATGCCCATAGCAATAGCGATCTCGGCATGTTTTTCGGGCAAAGTTTCTACATTATAACGCATAACAGCCGTCAACAAAACTGCATTTGCCAATCCGTGCGAAATATAAAATTTTCCGCCTAACCCGTACGATAAGCAATGTACGCCATGCGTATTAACCGGACCCAAAGCCAATCCGCCATACATTGAGCCGAGCGCCATTGCCGACCTGGCTTCAATATCGGAGCTGTTTTGATATGCTTTCAGTAAATTTCGGGCAATAAGTTCAATTCCTTTCAATGCATACACATCAATTGTAGGATGCGAAAATTTATTTGTATAAGCTTCAATGCAATGACAGAGAGCATCCATGCCTGTTTCGGCTGTGAATTTTGGTGGTAAACCGGCGGTTAACAATGGGTCGATATATGCAACATCGGCTAACAAAGCCGGGCTAACAATACCGCTTTTTGTCTGCGTTGCTTCATTTAATAATATGGCGATTGGCGAAACTTCGCTTCCAGTGCCTGAAGTTGTGGGTATACAAATCAGTTTTTTCATTCTTTTCTGTAAAAGATTTACACCCACAACTTCGGTGTAAATTTGTTCATTCCCGGTCATTGCAGCCAACAGTTTAGCCGAATCGAGAACACTTCCGCCTCCAACTCCGATAACACAATCGGGGTTAAAAGCTTTGGATTGTACTAATAATTTTTCGAACTGATGAAATGTTGGTTCTCCCGGAAATAAATAAACAATCTCTAATACCTGTTTTCCCGCATTTTTAAAATCTTCTACAATTTTTTCAAACAGAAAACGGACTGGTTCAGCTATTAGAATCAAGATGCTAGCTGAGTTTACAACTATGGAGTCATCTTTTATGTTTAATACTGAATCTTGTCCGAAAATAATTCTTTGAGGTTGAAGCAGGGTGATGTTATTCATTATTGATTTTTGTTGTTAGTTTTGCACTCACGGTTTTTCTTTCTTTTTATGATAATAACCATAAATAGTAAGTTCTTCACTTGCACGTTCTGACTTGAAAAACAAACTTGCTACATAACCTACAACAAGTACTATTAAATGGCTGTAAACGCCCAACATATATTTGTGATGCGGAAAATTGAATTTTCCCATGTCGAGAATAATTGCATCGTTAATTTTTGTAGTTGTAAGTATGGCATAAGCAGTAAATGCAATACACACACCAATACCAACGTTCAATCCCTTTCGGTTAGCTCTTGATGAAAACAAACCAAGTAGAAAAATACCAACAATACCTGCAGAAAAGATAGCATACAGTTCGAAAACTACGCCCAGCACACCTTCGCCGTCCCATGCTGCATAAAGCAATGCTACAAAAGTCATAGCTGCACCCGAAGCCAAAACCAACCATCTTCCCATATTTAACTTCTGCTTATCGGTAGTGTGAAACGCTGATAGAAATCGGCAACACCAATGGCAGCAAGGCAATTCATGTCCGAATCAAGACTCGATACAGCTGCTGCTACGAGTGCAGCAAGCACTAATCCTACAGCTCCTACGGGTAATTGAGTGCCAATAAAATATGGAAAAACCTGATCGGCTTTCATTCCTTCGGGAAGCACAGCGCTGCCCGAGTTGTAAAATACAAATAAAAGCGCACCGATAAACATAAACATGGTCCAAACAGGTACACTCATCAAAACACCAATATAAGCTGCTTTTTTTGCTGATTTATCGTTTTTTGCTGTTAAGTAACGCTGTACAATCGTTTGATCCGTTCCATATTTTTGCAGTGCGTAAAAAACTCCATTTATCACCATAACCCAAAAAGTTAATTCAGCCAAACTGAAATGATATGGGCCGAAATCGATTTTTTTCAGGTTAATAGCTTCATTAATAACAACTCCAGGTCCGCCTTCGGGTCGAAAAAGTAAAATTGCAACGCAAAGTAATCCTCCGGCAACAAGTAAAATTCCCTGAATTACATCCATCCAGATTACTGCTTCGATGCCGCCGAGCAAAGTAAGTAAAATAATTGTAAATCCTAAAAAAATAATTAACCAAACTACAGGCACTCCCATAAGGCTAGCCAATGCCAAACTTACCAGATAAAGCACAGTTCCCATTTTTGAAAAATGTGTTAGAATGAATGCCACCGAAGTGTACATGCGAGCAAAAAGTCCGAACCGTCGTTCAAAATATTCGTATGTGCTGAGTTTAATTACCTTGCGGAACAATGGTACTATCAGCCATATTAGTCCCAGTAATACTACCGGTACCATTAAACCTTGTACCAACAAAATCCAGTTTGATTTATAGGCAGCGGCAGGATACGCTAAAAAAGTTACGCTGCTGATAAGCGTAGCAAAAATCGAAATTCCAATAGCCCAAGCAGGAATATTGCCGCTTCCGGCGAAATAATGTGTCGAACTTTTTTGCCTGCGGGCAAAATAAATACCCGCGCCAATGGTAAAAAGTACAGAAATTAGTACGATTGATATATCTATCCAGTGAATTGAGTGTGTCATAAAGGCTTTTA
Source organism: uncultured Paludibacter sp. (assembly GCA_964420955.1). Taxonomy (GTDB): domain Bacteria; phylum Bacteroidota; class Bacteroidia; order Bacteroidales; family Paludibacteraceae; genus Paludibacter. The sequence goes on from CAYQWD010000110.1 coordinate 2,906, forward strand.
GTTTGTAAAGTTGGTTTATGAAGTTACTGATGAATATTGTTTCGGCGAAGTTCCCTCTCCTTTGGAGAGGGTAAGGGAGAGGTTTACAGTGGCGGCATCATGGTTTTTTCGCAAATTCCTTTTTCGCTCATCAAAGCTTTAAGTTCAGCAAGCGATTCTCCTAAAGTTCGGTCTTTTTGATAAAGCAATGCAATTTTATCGGTTTCCTGCTGCCATTTTTCACATTCAGTCCAGTTTTTTTGAAGAGCAGCTTTCCACAATTTTTCGTACATTTCCGGAACGAGATTGCCTGTGCTGGGTACAATTCCATCAGCACCTGATTGTAAACTGCCGAAACTTTGTGCTCCCCAACCGCAGAAATAAGAAAAATCCGGACGATTTTTATAGGTTTCAATACATTGTTTCATTCGTTCAGCATCTCTTTCTGAATCCTTCAAACCCCAAATATTCGGGTGTTGGCTTAGTTCTTCAACTACTTCGAGCGGTATGGACATTTGTGTGGTGGCTTTTATGTTGTACATCATTATATGTCCATTTATTTCATTGGCAATGGTTTGATAAAAACGAATCATTTGTGAAGTGTTTAGAATATAATAGGAAGGTAATGTGGCTACCACGCAATCAACCCCCAATTCAATGTATTTATTGCCATTTTCAATAAGCGATGAAACTTGATTGCCAACCAAGCCTGCATAAATTAATTGACCGGCTGTTTTAGCATTAACAGTAGCTTCAACCAAACGGTAACTTTCCTTTTTGCTGATTGAACTTGATTCGCCGGTAGTTCCCAGTACCAAAGGATGAATGTTGTTTTTTGCGAAAAGCTTAATCAGTCGGTCTACAGCTTCAATGTCGATGATTAAGTTCGATTTTAATGGTGTAACCATGGGTACCACCACTCCCGAATATTTTTTTTGCATTCAGAATTGTATTATTTAGCTTCAATGACGTACTAAATCGAGATTTGTAATAACAAACAGGAAATCTGTTGTCAAATTAAGTTCAATAGATAGTAAATTTCGAAATAGTTACTCCTTCAAATTCAGATTGTTATATAGATATTTTAAAAACGTGCTGTGTGATAGTGATTTTAAAAAATTAATTTTATTTGGATTTATAAAGCATTACGCTATCCGACGTTAATGCGCTATTTGCATCGCCAATCAGCCAAACTATTTAACAAACAGCATTATTTGCTGGCTCTAATTTGCGATTCGTGTCAAATACAATTCAGTAATTTAATAAATTGACAAAAATATGATTCAATTAAAAAACATCAATCACACCTTGTTATAATATTGTTACATTTACAAATGTAATTCTGGAGTTTTTTGAAAAATTCAATACATCGGGGTTTTATGATTTTTACAGAAACATAAATATTAATATCCTTGCTAAAATGAGGTATTCACAATGCAAAAAAATTTTTAAATTCGAGAAAAAATCAGGGCGCTATTAAGTAAAATAGCGCCCTGATTTAATTCAGTAAATTATTATTAAAATGGCAAATCATCTTCACCAGGAGGTGGTGCCTGAATATCGGGTGAAGTAGGTGCAGCTACTGCAGCCGATGAAGTTTCGCCTGATTCGGGTTTCTTGCCAAGTAACTGAATAGTTTCAGCGTAAATTTCAGTGGTATACCTTTTTATTCCATCTTTCTCCCATGAACGGGTTTGCAATTTTCCCTCAATATATAACTGAGTGCCTTTTTTTATGTATTTTTCAGCTATTGTAGCCAAACCACGCCAAGCTACAATATTGTGCCATTCGGTACGTTCAGGAATCTGTGTGCCATTTTGAAGAGTTATTGCACGCTCAGTGGTAGCCATTGTAAAATTTGCAACTGCCACATCTTTATCAATATAACGAATTTCGGGATCTTTGCCCACGTTTCCAACCAGAATTACTTTATTTACGGACATAATGTAAAGATTTTTATAAGGTTTGTAAATGAAAAATTATCGAGTGTAAAAATAAAATAAAAATTCAATTTAACAAATAATCCGATAATTTTTTATCACTACTGACCGATAAAATATAGTTTGAATTAATTTTCTTAGCTTGTTAGATTCCTCACTATGTTCGGAATGACAGACAATCAAAAACATAATCAATACAAAGCATTGTCATTCAGAACGTAGCGAAGAATCTCAGATGTTTAGTCGGTTAGTAGTTATTTTTTATAAATAAATTTAAAAACTTATGTCATCAATCTTAATATTTATATTTCCGCGTGCGTTGGCAACAAGCCGCACAGCTCCAGGTACAAGATTCAGATTTATTACATTAAGTTCGCTTATATTTCCATTAAGTTTTACACCTGTATAGATATCATAATTTTTTAGAATTTTATTTGCTTCAACTTTCATTTTTTCAAGATCCTCGCTCACAGGATAAGTAAGATAGGGAGTTATTTTGTTTAAAATTACGCCGTGTAAAAGCCAGTTTGCCGATTTAACAAGTGCATTTTTTGTTTTTAAATCGAAAGCCGGATTCTGTACGGTAATAGCTTTTTTCTCAGGGTCATACGTTAAATTGCCATTGAAGTAAATTTTACCTTTCACTGAGCCGGTAACTTCAGCCATAAACACTGCTTTGCCTTCGCTTCCAAATACTGCCAAATCAGTAATCGTAATTTTATTTTTTCCTTCTGTAAAAGTACGGTTAAGTAATTGCTTTTTAGCAAGTTCCGAAATTTTTTCAAAAGTAGCATCGGCAGCCAGATTTATGTTGAATTGTTGTGGCGGACGTTGTATGTATTTAAATTCGGGCAGGGGTGCGGTTTTAAGTTTCTGAGGCTGCGTTCCCACAAACGACTCTATTCGCGTATACAACGAAACACCCAGATTCAGTTTTTGCCCAATGGATTTAAATGGTGTAAGATATATATCAGAAGGAGTTATTCTTACCCATGTGTTATAATCCTCACTTATCTGAAATGGTGTTTGTGTCATATTCCAAACCAGTGAAATGTACTTTTTTATGTCGGCTGCGCCACCAAGCGCAATGTCAATTTCATCGGTTATAAGTTTGTCGAAACGTGAAAGAGCATAATTTGCAATGGGTGAAACCGGAACATTTACACCTGCAATGTTGATACGGGGAGTTTCAATCCACTGATAACCTGTTGAAACCGTTTTCGATTTCATTGCCCAGTTTTTGTCAATATTTATGGTGGTTTTGTAACTGAGTGCAATGGTTCCGTTCGCCTCGTAATTGTCGCCAACTGTAAAACCAAAACTGCTCACATTCCAGCCAAATTTCGACCATACTTTTAGCGGAACACGATATTCAATCACATTGTCAGTTACATTAAATGCAAAATCACCCGCTTTCCATACTTTCACGTCCAAATCCTGATTGTTGAGTTGTTTGCCTTCGAAAAGCAAACCCGACATTCTTTTATTAATAGAAGTTTCGAGTTTTTTTATATCAATTTCTATTTTCAGTGGAATTTCGGACATTGCCGGGGCAAGTTCACTTGGCAAGTACGATTCAACAGGTTTTTCTACCTGAAGCGTTTTACATGAATGGAATATCAACAAGAGTAAAAGAGCAACTGCTGAAATTTTAATTTTACTTTTCATTTTCGATTTTCTATAGTTTTGACAAAAAAATACCGGCAGCAAAATTAACACTTTGCTGCCGGTATTTTTATTGATTAAAAAAAATAAACACAGAATTTTTTAAAATCAATAGTTCGTTGTAAAAAAAATATAGTGAACGCAGAGATGCGAAGATACAAATACACAAAGGAAAACTTAAAAAGTTTTCCTCTTAGAACCGTTTATTTAATAATCGGGCTGTTGGCATGTTGTAAAAAATGAAAACTTTGCGTTCTTCGCGTTGAGTATTTTAATTAATCTTTTTAGAAAAATAATAGTGTTATTACATAACAGCCTGATTTAATGTACATTGTGTTATTTTGTAACGACCCATTGTAAATAAAGAATTGCTGAAATGCTGTACTTGTTTTATTCAGTTTCTGATTATTTTCCGTTTCGTTTCTGTACGTTGTAATAAATTTTCATTTGATTGCCAAGAATTTTCGTGAAACCTTTCACATCATCGGCACTCCACGCGCGGTTAACTTCTCCATATTCACCAAAGTCGGTTTTCATCAGGTCGAACGGTGAATCGACACCCACAAGCGTGTAGCTGTACGGACGTAAGTTGACTATTACTGTACCGGTTACGTTTTGCTGTGAATTTTCAAGAAATTTTTCAATATCGCGCATCACCGGTTCGAGGTATTGAGCTTCGTGCAGAAACATGCCGTACCAGTTGCCGAGTTGATCTTTCCAGTACTGTTGCCATTTGGTAAGCGTGTGTTTCTCGAGCATTTTGTGTGCGTTTATTATTAGCATTGGAGCCGCTGCCTCAAATCCTACACGACCTTTAATGCCGATAATTGTATCGCCAATGTGCATATCGCGCCCTATGCCGTACTTCGAAGCAATTGCTTCAAGGTTATTAATCAGTTTAATTTTATCCTCACTTTCGATGCCGTTTACAGCGCAAATTTCTCCATTTTTAAAAGTTATGGTTGCGGTTTCCTCACCTTGTTTTTCTATTTGGCTCGGATAAGCCGATTCAGGAAGTGTTTGTTCAGATTTAAGCGTTTCCTTCCCGCCAATGGAAGTTCCCCACAAGCCTTTGTTAATGGAATATTCCATTTTTTTGAAATCAGCTTCGTAACCATGTTCACGCAGGTAGTTAATTTCATACTCGCGCGTAAGTACCATATCGCGTGTAGGCGTCAGAATTTTAATGTTTGGCGCCAGTACATCGAAAGTCAGATCGAAACGCACCTGGTCGTTTCCAGCTCCTGTACTGCCATGAGCCACGTATTGTGCACCAATTTCCTTGGCATAATTAATAATTGCAATAGCCTGAAAAATTCTTTC
>CAYQWD010000111.1:0-1804 GCA_964420955.1 uncultured Paludibacter sp.
ACTGTTTGAACAAGGTTAAAACCATGTAAGTTTTTTGTAATTCGTTAATATTGATTTGCATTCAAATATGTTATCATAAGTGATTGGAAAAAAGTTTCAATTTCTTGTCAGGTTAGAACCAATCAGCATAGAAATTACGACAACGTCTAAGCGCAACTTAATTTCTTTGAATGAACTCAGGGAGAAACGAGTTTATAATAGTTGCAAACTCCGTAAAATTGTCAATGTATTTGATTCAGCTATTATCGATTTAAATCTTTAAGCATTCTATCAGTTAAGTTTCATAAAAAAGATGAAATCAAAACAGATCCATTATATGATGTAGAGACACAAATCTTGCATTTTTTCTTAATTCTGTAACAGTTGTAAATTATTTTACGACAATTAATGAAATACCCAAAACATCTATCCTATATTAAAGATTGAAACTAAAATTTTCCAAGAGCTAATTTTTTTCGATGTAACGAATGAATTTATATGGATATTCCACAAATCATATTTTCCTGAACCATTACTTTTTTTTGCACAAAAACCATTATTTTTGTACATTAAAAATATCATTTCACCAATGAATAATTCCAAAAAGAAAAAAATCCTCTTTATCGATCGCGATGGTACAATTATCGTAGAACCGCCTGTAACTTTTCAGGTAGATTCGCTCGGTCAGTTGGAGTTTTTGCCGGGCGTAATCCGCAATTTGCATTTCATTCGCACAAAACTTGATTTCGAATGGGCTTTGGTTACCAATCAAGATGGACTCGGAACGGATGTTTATCCGCAGGTTAACTTCGATAAGGTGCAAGGTAAATTCCTTCAAATACTCCAAAACGAAGGTATCACGTTCGACAGAATTTTTATAGACACATCATTCCCCGAAGATAACCTGCCAACCCGCAAACCCGGAACTGCCATGTTAACAGAATATTATTCTGATAAGTATGATTTGAAAAATTCTTATGTCATAGGAGACAGAATTACAGATGTGCAGCTGGCAAAAAACCTGGGTTGTAAAGCAATTTTTATACATTCTGATGCGAATATTCTATCTGAAAACCGATTGGAGGAATATTGCGCTCTCCAAACAGAAAACTGGAACAGCATTGCTGAATTTTTGTTTGCAGGCGAACGCAAAACTTTTGTAGAACGCAAAACTGCCGAAACAGATGTGTATGTAAACTTGAATCTTGATGGCTCTGGCAAAACAGACATTAACACCGGACTCAAGTTTTTCGATCATATACTTGACCAGATTGGACGGCATTCAGGCTGCGATTTGATAATTAAAGTAAATGGCGATATTGATGTTGATGAACATCACACCATAGAAGACACAGCTTTGGCGCTCGGCGAAGCATTGCGTAAAGCGCTGGGCGACAAACGCGGAATTGAACGTTATGGTTTTTGCCTGCCAATGGATGATTGCCTGGCGCAGGTAACGCTCGATTTTGGAGGCAGGCCTTGGCTGGTTTTCGACACTATGTTTAAGCGAGAATATGTAGGTGATTTCCCAACTGAGATGCTGCATCACTTTTTTAAATCATTGAGCGATACAGCGCTTATGAATTTGAATATAAAAGCCGAAGGCGAAAACGAACATCACAAAATCGAAGGCATTTTCAAAGCGTTTGCTAAAGCTATTAAAATGGCAATCAAGCGCGATATTTTCAACTTTTCTCTTCCTTCAACTAAGGGAGTTTTGTGATTTATATCGCTTGCTTAAGATTTGTAATCTTAAATGTGGACTGGTGATTGGTAAAATTGTATATGTATATGCTCTATATTTGTTTATACTATTCAGTACAAC
>CAYQWD010000111.1:1823-7808 GCA_964420955.1 uncultured Paludibacter sp.
TTGTTAACGGGTAAAGATCATTTTACGTTTTACAATTATTATAAACTGATTATGAACACTTACTTATAGTTAATGGTTAAATTTTAAATGTATAAAAGAATAAATAGTAAATGAATAAATTTTCAATTCAAAAACATATTTCACTTTTGTTATTTTTACTTATTTCTGCAAACCTCTTCAGTCAGTTGGCACGCCCCCGACTTGTAGTGGGTATTATGATAGATGGATTTCAGGCAAAACATCTCGAAAAAATATGGAACAATCTTGAAAATAAAGGTTTAAAACGCTTTTCGGCTGAAGGTGTTTACTTCGAAGATATGCGTTACAACTTTGTTTCGGGTGGAAATGCATCGGATGTTGCCGGAATAATGACCGGAACCGTACCCTTTTACAATGGCATTACAGGCAATTATCGTTACGATCGTATTTCGGGCAAAATACAATCCATTTTACAGGATGACAGTGAAACAGGCATTGGAACAAATTTAAAATATTCAGCCCATAATATGGTAAGTTCTACATTTACCGACGAATTAAAGCTTGCTGGTTCAGGAAAGTCCAAGGTTTATTCTGTAGCAATTAATCCCGAAAGTGCCATAATGTTAGGCGGACACACCGCAAATAGTGTAGCATGGATTGATGATGTAAATTTGCGCTGGGTTGCAAGCGGATATTACACCGAAGGATTACACCGAGGAGCTGACGAAATGAATATTTCTGGAAATTTTAAAAAACTTGCTTCGCGAAAATGGGAACCACTTTTTCCCATCAGTTTTTACTATTCAAGTAAAAGTCAGACTGGCAAAAATGGAAACTTTTCATACACTCCTACCGACAGGATAGTTACAAAATTACCTGAAACACTATTACGCAGAACTCCTGCTGCAAATTCGCTTGTTACAGAACTTGCCAAACTTATTATCGAACACGAAAATATGGGTTTTGATAATGAACCTGATGTTCTATTATTGCAATATACAGTAAAAACCCCAAAAGAAAGAATAAATACGCTTGACACCTACGAAAAGGAAGATATTTATTATCGGCTCGACAGGGAAATTCAACTACTTCTTGAGCATATCGACCGAAAAGCAGGAAATGGTAATGCTCTGATATTTGTTTTTGGCAATCAAACCGATCCTTACTCGCCAAACGAGTTGGGCGAAAACAGGATTCCAGCAGGATATTTCAGCGCAAACCGTTCAATGGGCTTACTAACTCTTACTTGATGGCAATTTATGGTCAAGAAAAATGGATTGAGGGTTATTTTGCAAAAAATATATACTTGAACCGGAATCTGATATCAGCCCGAAAAATCAATCTTGAGGAAATTCGTAAAACTGTTTGCGATTTTATGATTGAGTTTGAAGGTGTACAAGCAGCTTACGAATCATCGGAGCTTTTCAATCTTGCTGGCGATGAAAATTCAGCCTCGATGAAAGTAAGAAATTCAGTACACAAAACCAACCTTGGCGATGTAACTATAAGCCTCATGCCTGGCTGGCTCGAGTATGATGAAAAATATGGCTTCACCGGCGAATCTTCTTCTCTAATTTCACGAACACCTTTTTACATGTTTGGCTGGAAAATAAAACCCAGTATAGTTCAGGATACTCATTTCATTACAGATATTGCTCCTACAATTACAAATTTTCTGAAAATACCATATCCAAATGCATCAACCGGAAAAGTTATTAAAGGATTAAGTTTTTAAACCATTAAAAATTATTGGAATATTAGCTCTTTATGAAAAATTTTAATTTTGATGAAATTATCGACCGCAGGAATACAGATGCAATAAAAGTGGAACGTTGTAAAACATTATTTGGCACTGAAAATGTTATTCCAATGTGGGTTGCCGATATGGATTTTCGCACACCTGAATTTATTTATGATGCCATTCGCAAACGTCTCGAACATCCGGTGCTGGGCTATACAGCTCAACCCGAAAACCTGATTCCCTTATTTAAAAAATGGATTTCAGATCATCATAATTTGGAAATTGACACAAAATGGGCAGGATTTATTCCGGGGATTGTTCCTGCATTGGCTTTTGCAGTACAGAGTTTAACAAAAAAAGGGGATGAAGTAATAGTGCAACCCCCAGTTTATTATCCTTTTTTCAATGTCATTAAAAATAACGAACGTGTAATCGTTAATAATCCTCTGAAAGAATCCGAAGGAAAATTTATTTTCGATATTATGGATTTGGAAAGTAAAATTACATCTCGCACCAAAATGTTTATTCTTTGCAATCCCCATAATCCCGGAGGCAGAGTTTGGACTAAAACAGAACTTTCCGAAATTGCTACTGTTTGCGAGCGTCATTCTCTTATAGTAGTATCCGACGAAATTCATGCCGATATGGTTTTGCCCGGATGCACTCCACACACTCCTTTTGCTGCAGTTTCCGAATGGGCATCCAACAATACAGTTACATTTATGGCGCCCAGCAAGGTTTTCAACATTCCTGGTCTGATAAGCTCATCGTACATCATTAAAAACGAAAAACTGCGCCATAAGTTTGTCAGTTTTTTGGAAGCATCGGAAATGAATGCAGGGAATATATTCTCCTATGTTGCCACTTTAGCCTGTTACGAACATGGCGAACAATGGCGGCGCGAAATGCTCGAATATGTTAAGAATAATATCATTTTTGTTGATAATTATCTTAAGCAAAATGTCCGTCAAATTAAAGCTATGATCCCTGAAGCTTCATTTCTAATGTGGCTCGATGGTTCTGAAACCGGCATGAATACGGAAGAATTATTTCGTTTTTTTGTTGATAAAGCCCAACTCGGATTGAGTAAAGGCACGATATTTGGTCCGGGAGGAGAAAATCACCTGCGACTAAATGTAGCTTGTCCTCGAGCTGTGCTCAAAGATGCCATGCATCGTCTGGAAAAAGCTTTTGAAAGTTTACAAAAAATTTAATTTTCTTCTTAGTAAATGACAAAAATGATTTTTATATTTTTGACATTGAAAAAAATAAAACACTGATCCTCAAGCATCGGAAACAGGTTTTTTTGTGAAGTACCAATAAATTTCTTACTTTTTTATCATTATCAGTGCAAGAATATTAAAAATTTCGAGGCGACCGAAAAGCATATTGACTGAAAGTAGATATTTTGCCAAATCTGGCAGACCGGCAAAGTTACCAAGCGAACTTACATTTCCAAAGCCCGGACCTACATTGCCGAGTGTAGCAATCGATGCTGAAAAAGAGGTCATGCCATCAATATTCATGGCGGTAAGCGCAAATGTAGTGATAAAAAATGTTAGTATATAAAGAACTATAAAAACAAGCGTTTGCTGCTCAAGTTGTTCATCGATGGTTTTTCCATCAATCCTTGTGAGGAATACGCCATGAGGGTGTTTAAGTATTTTTATCTGCTTATTAAGCGATTTAATGAAAATATAAACACGGTCGAATTTTAGGCCGCCCGAAGTAGAGCCCGACATGGCACACTGTATCGTAAAATAAATTAGTATGATTTGTGTAAAAATTGGCCAACCTGCAGAATCGGCTGTTGCAAAGCCTGTAGTAGTTCCTACCGATATTACCTGAAAAGATCCATAACGCAGTGCATTCCAGAAATCATAAATATCTGACGAATATAATTTGAACCAAACAAGCACTATTCCTACCAACATTACAAATAAATAAGCCTTTACAAGAGAAGAACGAAAAATATTTTCTTTTTTCAGTAATACAGTGCCAAAAATCAGTCCGAAGTGAATTCCGCTCAACACCATAAAAAGCATAATTATAATTTCAATCCAAACGTTATCGAAAGCTGCTACACTCAAATTACGGGTTGAAAATCCTCCAGTGGCTACAGTAGCAAATGAATGATTCAAAGCATCGAAAAAACTCATTCCGGCTAACATTAACAACAAAGTCTCAACAAAAGTCAGACAAACGTAAACCAATGCAAGAATACGCACAATATTGCGGGCATTGTAGTTAAAATTCATCTTTGTCAGCGCCGATATTTCTGAATTGTAAATGTTAGTTCTTTGTCCCTTGGATTGTGGAAGTATTAAAAGAACAAAAATAATTATGCCAATTCCACCAATCCAGTGTGTAGCCGAACGCCAAAATATCAAACCCAATGGAAGCGACTCTATATCGTTTAGTATAGTTGAACCTGTAGTAGTAAAACCCGAAACACTTTCAAAAAAAGCATTTGCAAGTGTAAACTCTCCACCCCACATAATATAAGGCAACATGCCTGCTATACAGGTTAAAAGCCAACCGAATACAACGATTGACAATCCTTCAGAAAAAGATATGTTCTGTGTTTTCTCTACAAAAATGAGCGGGAAAGTTCCGAAAATACAACAAATTAGTGCACTGAAAAGCAGCGGAACAGCTGAACTCTCGCGGTTTACCAGCGAAATCAGAAAGGAAATTAACATGAATGTTCCATTGAGATATAAAACATAACCCAAATGTTTAATTACAATCTCTTTACGCATTTTAAAATCAGAATATTAAGCAAATGATTTATTTTTTCGATAAACGACCGAGCAAACTGTTAATGGCATTTTCCAATTTCTTTATCTCATCATCAGAAGTTATGTTACAATTCAAAAAACGATCATCTTCAGTGGCTTTATTAACTGCATCAACAATTTCTGAAATTGGATTTACAAAATAACGTGCTATGAAAAAATTCAGTAATACGGTGAAAACCAAAGCCGAAACAATTGCAACTATACCCGGCATTAATGCTCGTTTTGACTTCTCACGTAATTCAGAAGCGCCATTGTGCATACTCGTCTGATTCAGCGACATAAGTTCGCTTACCGTTTTTTTAACTTCAAGAAAAACCGGATGTATTTCGTTTGTATAAGCTGATATTTTTTCATTTTCAGTTAATCCAAATCTGACTGTTTCTGTTTTGGTTTTAAAATCTTTATATTGTTTATAAATAGAATCGATAAGCAAATCTTCGTTTTTCTCAGTCAGATTATTTTTGGCTATTTCTAAAGCATTTTGAAAGGTAATGTCTGCAGCATTAATTATATTATTGCCTTTTTCGGTTTCGCCCAACAATAACAACAAAATACCACTGTCTTCTCTTTCAAGCGCTTCATTCATGGTGCGGGCAGCTTCTATCGATTTGTAATTATCATCAATAAGCCCATGCACCGAATCTGACAATTTCTGAAACTCAAAAATTGAAATAACACCTGCAAGTGCCAAAAAAGCTACAAGCAACATAAAACTGGCAAAAATTTTTGATTTTAGTTTTTTCATACGTTTATTCATTTACAAATTTCATTTCAACTCTGATTGATAGTAAAAATTAATCAACTTCGAATACAATAAATTATTTGATAATAAAACTCAATGACACGAAAACACAAAGGTTTATGAAAATTAGTTCAGAAATAATTTATGATTATCATTATAAATGATAAATACATATTTAAAAAAAAATGATTTTCAATGCTAAACCGACAAAATTCCTTCACGAAGCTTATGTATCAGTACATATCGGAATAAATTAATACTTAATAGTTAAGTTACACTATTCAGCTTTCACTACGTACAACTGTCCGGTCTCGAAACGTATGACTAGAATTTCAGTACCTTTTTCTATAAAACCATCTTCCGAAACCGCATCATAATACTTACCTTCAACCTGCACTTTACCCGAAAGGCGTAATACGGTCGTTGCAATACCTTTTTTACCGGTAAGATTTTTATATTCGAGTGGCACTCCTACATAACCAGACTGGTTATCGAGTGTTTTTACCAAAGCTACATTACGAAAAAGACCCTTGCGTCCAATGCGCGAACTGAGATAAAGTATCAACACAAAGGAAAGACCAATGCCTCCTATTACAGTTATAAGCGCTTTTCCAGCAGCAACCTGATTAACCGGTTCGAAATCGAAGTTCACATTATCTAACAAACTCAGCGTGAGTCCGCTCACAACTAATGCAATACCTGAGATGCCAGCAATCCCAAAA
>CAYQWD010000112.1:0-7771 GCA_964420955.1 uncultured Paludibacter sp.
TGCCAAGCGATATTATTTTGTTATTATTTCCGGAAACTGTAGCGCCGATTTTCCATTTGATATCTTTTTGTACAAGCAAGTCGTAATTTATACCTAACTCATATCCGGTACTTACAGCCGATGCAGCATTTTTGTACAGATAATCGGTGCCGTAAGCTGCTGATACTGAAACCGGCATTATCAGATTATGATTAAGTGAACGATATACATCGGCCGTAATATCCAATCTGTTATTGTACATCGTAGCATCAATCCCAAAATTCAGAGTATTTTTGGTTTCGGGAATAATTTCAGTATTCGGAATTCCGGCAAGCGTAAGCCCTGAAAGTTCGCGATAAACTTTATTAATATAATAATATTTACTGAGTGTCGATGAAAAACGACTGTTGCCCGTTACAGCATATTCAGCCCTCACATTAAGTTTATTGATGAAGTCTGTTTCGTACAATCCGGAGTTAAAGGTTTTCCACACTACATTTACTGCAGGGTAAATCTGAAAAAGTGACGCATCGGCGCCGGTAGCCGATGAGGCATCGAATGTAGTAGCAAATCCTATTCCCAAAATTCCCTTGTAGTCGTATTTTACATTAGCATGTATGTTCAACCAGTTCCAAGCGTGATTGTAGCCAAAATAATCCCTGCTTGTAGAGTTTACGTAACCCAAAGTTTTATAAAAGTCATTGGCGGTATTGTAACCTGTACCGGCATCGTATTCGGTATAATTGAGAGACATTTGAAAACCGGCTGAAGCATCAACTTTATGAATGTGGTCGATAACTTTCAAGTAAGCAGCGTTTACATTGAAATAATTGTTATATGTAAAACCCTGCGCTGAGCGCACTGTATTGTTGGCAAGTTGATAAAACAAAGGCATGATGCTTTTTTCAGTAACACCGGGCAGAAACATATTCTGACGCGAGTAATTGTAATACAATCCCAGAATTCCGTTGATACTTAAATTTTCGTTCATTCTGTAATTTAATCCGCCATTAATATGTATGTCGTAGTCGTGCTGATTGCCCTGTACTTTGTTTACAAGCGCAAGCGGATTACTAACCATATTATTCTCGATGAGTTTGTCGGAAGCATCTCTTACTGGAGCATAATCGGGCAAAAGATTATTTTCAGCATCTTTTTTATATGGAGAAAAAATCGGACCTTTTTTAAGTGCTGCAAGCAATGGATTGGATTCAGCCAGCATCCCCTGTTCCTGCACATTGTAATCCATATATGCCATCGAAATAGAGGAATAAAAACTAATTTTACGGCTCAGGTTTACATCTGAATTTACAAGGGCATAGTATTTTGAGAAACCGGTATTTTTGAGTTGTCCGGCTTTGTTTTTATAACCCACGGATACATCGTACTTCGCTATTGCATCGCCACCTTTAATTTTCAGAACATTATCAGTTGTCAATCCAGGTGTGTAAATCAGGTTTTGCCAGTCAGTATTGTTGTTGTACAAATATTTGTAATAATATCCCGGATCATCAATCAGAAACGGAAATTTTTCGAGTACAACAGCCATGTCATCATATCTGGTAAGCGCAACATTACCGGTATAGTTTCTGAAATCGGTTACACCAAGCAATGGAAGACGCGATTGATTTATATCGAGTCCCATTTCAGTACTGAATTCCACTTTTGTATCAAGGTCAGTTGCTTTGTCGGTTTCGATAAGAATAACGCCGTTTGCACCAAGTGAGCCATAAAGTGTTGCGTCTGAACCTTTCAGAACCGTTATTTTGTTCACATCTTTCGGATTCAGGAAATTGAAGACATTTTTTGAAAAACCACCGATAATACCAGATTCGTTCATGTCGGGCATGTAAGGTATTCCATTTACAACTATTAGCGGACTTGACGAGGCAGTGAAAGACGCATTGCCTCTCAGATTAAAGAAACTGCCTTCGCCGGGCATACCGCTTTTACCTATTATTTCCATTCCTGGAATAATTGAGAGCGCTTGTTCGACTTCGGAAATTGATCCTGAAATATCTTTTTTCTGAATCGAGAAAAGGTTTGTTTGTTTATGACTTTGATTTACAGCGCCTTTAAACGGGAGAGATATCTCATCGGAGTAAAATTTCTTTGTCAGTGGAATAAGATAAAATTTAAGCTGCTTTGCAGGAAACAAAGTTTGCACCAGCGTATAATATCCCGGGTAAGAAACCTTAATTTCAGCGCCCATGATATTTGTTTCAAACGAAAATTTTCCATCTTTATCTGTAATTATTGCCGATGTATAGCCGGTAACATTAACAGACGCACCTGCAACAGGTATGTTGCTCCATGTATCGAGTATAACACCTTCAATCTTCGAGCTTTGATTTTGCGAAACAAGCCCTGCTGTAATCAAAAATGTTAACAGGCAAAGTATGCTCAATTTTATTTTATTCATATAGTGAGATGATAAAGTAAATCGTATTAATAATTATTGGCAGTAGGCTTTAATGACCAGTGATAAATTTGCATCACTTTTTTCCCGGCTGCCGATTCAGGTTTGGAAAATTCTACTTTTACACGGAATGAAGCCATACCTTCGCCGGGTATTGTAACCACACCTGCCAGTCCTCCTAAACCATCCCACCGATTTGTGCCGGTCAGGGGATTGCGGTCACGCTCTGTTTCTGTTACCCTGTCGTAGTTCCATGGTGTAGATAAACTTGCCTGAACATTTGATGCAATAAGCCTGTTGTTAAAATAAATATTTACAAAAGGATGACCCGAACTTCGGAAGCCCATATAAAAATTATATTCTCCTGTAGGAACTTCCATTACTCTGACTTTATATTTTCCATCTTCAGGATTTACGAATCGTTCGAATGGCGAAAATTCAACTGAAAATTCTTCTGTCGATTCAGGTTTTCCAGTCAACTGTAATAGTATATAATTTGGTAAAATCGCAGGTTTTGGGGTTGCATCGCCAACAAGAATCTCGGGATTTTTTGCCAATCCCTTAAATACATACAAATCGCCTTCAGCCGGAAATAAAAACTCTTGATATTCCCAGTAATGCACAAGCGACTTTATCCGGCTGATAATTACATTGTTCGGGATTTTTACCTTGGTAATGTTATACACCACACCGTTACTCATGTATTGAGGATTGCTAATGTCTACCTGTTGAATTCCGGGACGCCAAATGCGGTTGTATGCCGATTTTATGTCGGTTGTGCCAATGGTTAATATTTCTCCGTTGTAAAACATTGCCTCTCTAATCCATTTTAGCGCCAGTGCCGAGTCTGATTTCTCAACAACCTTTCCCATTTTGCGATAAGTATCGGTAAGGGTTTGCATACAATTATGTATTACAGCGTTCGATGGAAGGAAAACGGTGAACTGTTTGAATTCCGAATTAAACTGAACTGTTTCGAAAATTGGATTATATACGTAAAACACAGAATCGTAAACAGTATTTCCTTCTTTATTCACGCCAATTGGAATGGAATTTACTTTGTCGAATTTTTGTACATTGTACTTGAAAATTGAGTCGCGAATTAGCGAATAATCTTTGTCAAGTCCCTTCAAGTAATCGTAGATATTCATTCGCGATTTCATTAAACGTGAAATTTCATGGATAACTCCGTTTTTAAGTTTTACCGATTTGAGTATCTGAGAAGCATTTGCATACAGCTTATTATTTTGTTGTGTAATCTGGAAATAAATTCCGTTAAGCGAACGAATGCGTAAACCGTTTTTAAGATCGGTGCGGATGAAGGGCAAATAATTCAGGTGATATTTTATGCGCAGCGTATCGTTGGGTTTAACATTCGAAACATTCATAGAGTCATTGCAAACTGTCCATATTGTAATTTGATGATCTTTTTTCAGTTCGCCTTCCAATCCGTTTGTTTTTAGCATGGCAGTAAACTGCGAATATTCAGGGTGAGCTTCGAGATATTCTAGTACGGTCTTTTCAGGCACTTCTTCCATATCCATGTTTCCATAATATTCGTCCCATTTATCGTTGCAGGCAACGAATGCAACAATCATTAATAGAACAGAAAAAAAATTCAAGAAAAAAGTAAAGTTATTTTTTTCTGCACTATTTTTCCGAAAAAGCAAAAGCTTGAAAGTTTCGGAATTTCGATTTTGTATATTTTCAGAAGGTTCCATAATTCAGAAATTTTTTAAATATTTTATATTTCAAGGAGTAAAAGTAACACAATCGATATCGGATGAAAAATTATCTGCTGCCAAAATTCTGACTTTATGCGTAGTAGTAGCTGAAAAAGTAACTGTGCCAATCTGTGTTTTCAGAAACTGATTTGATGTTTTGGAAGCTCCGCGTGTAGCAATTTGTGTTCCCACATAAGCCCCATCAATAATCAACCAGATTTTTCCCTGGGCTTCTACTGCCAAGGGGTTGAAATGTTCGATAATAACTTTGTATGTTCCTGCAACAATGGCAGGCGTTGTCATTTCAACCCATCCATACGTTCCCAAATTTAGCCGTAGATAATCATAATTGATAGCACGATATGGTACTGCATCGTTTTTGTTGGCTATCACATAAAACAATCCAGGTTTCGATTCGGGTACTGCCAGCCAGTTGTAACAGGTGGCAATTTCAGGTGTAAGCTGATAGGTATAAGTGCTTGTAAGTCCGGCTGTACGATATCGGGGTAAAGTTGAAGCAAGAAAAGGAAAATCGGTAAGTTCCCATTGTACTGTTGATGGTTTAGGTGTTTCGACAGGCAAAATACCGTTTACAGTATGCAGTACCCCATTTTTGCAGTTACGGTTTATTATAAGAAGTTTCACTCCTGTTTTAAAAGTTGTATTATAGTTCAAATAAAGTATTTTGTTTACTTCAGAAACATTTACCAATTGGTTTGCAGCCAATGTAGTGTAGTTTTTTGTACGTTTTGTGTCATTAATTTCGAAATACGAAAGCGATGCATAGGATATCTGCTGATTGAGCAAGTGATAAGCCACATACTTATTCAGTTCGTTAACCGGATTCGTGTAGTTGCCATCTGACTTCAGATAATCAACAAGATTTTGCAGATTATTAATTCCAGCGGCAGCATATACACTATCGGGTACAGCAAAAATTGTGTACCGGTATTTATAAGTTACACCGTTCACAATTTCGGATATTGTGTTTAACTTATCTTTGAATCCTGTACTTTCAACAGCAGCTCTGAAGATTGAAAATCCAGTATCCTGAAGTTTCTCCCAGATAGTTTGTGTAACAGGAGTTAAAACGTTATTAATGATATGAATGTAAGCATTGTTAGTTTTTACGGTTTTGGTAACCGATGCTTCGAGGTTTACAATTACCTGACCGCCGTTTTGATTAAATGTAGTTGCCAGAAAATCACCGGAAGCCGTCGAATCGGGAATCACGCCTTCTTCGAAACTAACCGCGCTGTACGATGCTCCTCTAATGGTATGATATTTCACCAGATTTTTTGCAACTTCAACGGGCAAATCGCTTACATTTTGTTTGCCTACTTTTGTAAGATAGGCTCTCATGGCATTGTTGTCGGGCACAAAACAGGTGTAACTTCCGGCTAAATTCAAAGCATTATACAATCCGGTATGTTTGAGCATTTCAACCCATAGCGATAGCTTCAACGTGTCAGTTTTTTCCATATACGATGCAGCAGGCAAGACGTTTGTGTCCTGTATCAGTGTAGTATCATACTTGTCGACACAGGAAATAAATGTCAATGCTGACAAACCAGCAATTATGATTTTTATTTTATTCATATTCTTATCCTTTCAGTGTAATTAATTACCAAGATTTGCATAATAAGGATTCTGAACAAGCAGTTTATTTGCAGTAAGTTCATCGGTATGCACCGGCAAATACCATGCGTTCGGGTCTTGCAAAATAGCGCGTATCATAGCCGAATTACTTGCTGAAGCCACTTGCAGTACACTTTCGATAAAAAGATCCTTAAAGCCTGCATTCGGTCGGATGCCTGTGCGTACTAAATCGAACCAGTTTTTTCCTTCGGCAAAAAATTCCCGCTGCCGCTCTTCGAGCAGTGTATTCATCATGCCAAGTTGCTCTGAGCTTCCGAGCGATGCTGCCAATCCTGCTCTACTACGCACAACATTTATCAAATTAAGTCCTTTTCGCAAGTTTAGCGAATCGCCTTTCATTATATACGCCTCAGCCTGCATCAGATATACATCGGCAAGACGGTACAATATGTAATTTTGATCTGTTTGCAAGCTTGAATTGCGGGCAGTAGTTGTTGTAGAATTTATTCCAATATATTTCCATATTAACCCCGAGCTGTTATATGATGAGTTCAGTCCGCGCAAATCGCCGGGATTTGCTTGAAAAAGCAATTGCTGATAGGGTGAAATGTAATAATACTTATTGGTGGAAAACCAGGAAATGAATGCATTTGTCTGATTTAAACTATAACTGTATTGAATTTCAAAAATGCTTTCGTTGCTGTTTCCGGGGAAATAGTTCAAAAACCAGTTAGTACCACTGATAAGACCAACCTGACCTGAATTTATCACTGATTCGCAGGCAGAAATAGCAGCATCATAATTGCCAAGCCAAAGGTTTATATCGGCAATTAGTGCATAAACCGACCATTTTGTGGCTCTTCCTTTGGTGTTGACCGGATTGGTGGCATCAATTTCGGGGAAACGGGTTTTTGCTGCTTCAAGTGAGTTTTGTAAATCGACCAGACATTGCTGTAAAATGATATTCCCTTGAGTTTGTGCCACATCGTAAGGTGCGGTATCGTCAACATAAGGTTCTTTTACAAAAGGTACATCGCGCCATAGACGAACCAGCCAGAAATATGCCAGCGACCGCAAATAATAAGCTTCAGACAAATAGGAGTTTCGAACATTTTCGTTAAAGGAAGCATCCTTAACTTTAGGAGCATATTTAATTACAGAATTTGCCATATTAATTATAGCGTACAATTTATCCCACTTTGCAAGTTCATTGGTAGCTAAGATGTCGAACTGGCGCAGTTTTTGTGCAGCAAGTTGACCCGAAGTTCCGCTTGCGCTAAAGTAGATGCCATTTCCTCTTGCTTCTCCCCAAAGGAAAAGATTCTCCTGAGCCGCTCTCAACTTCACGTAGCCTGCACCAAGTACAGCTTCCACATCTTCTTTTGTTTTCCAGTATTGAACAGTGCTCTGATTGTTTTCGGGTAGTACTGTAAGGAATTCTTCGCACGAACCAGCCAAAAACATGATTGTTATCAGTATAATATTTGAAAATTTCAGTTTCATGATACTTACAAATTAAGATTTAAACCTACCGCAAAACGCATGGGTTTCGGGGTTGATGCATTATCTATATACATAGGGTAAAGTCTGTCCACAAATGATAAGCTGATTTCAGGATCCTGACCTTTATAGCCTGTTAAAGTGAGCAAATCGTAACCGGTAGCATAAATCTGTAATTTACGCAAGTGTAGTTTTTCTGCTACTTTTTTGGGTAAATCGTATTTCAAAGTCAGAGTTTTCATTCGCAGGAATGATGCATCCTCGAGATAGCGGTCGGAGCCAAGATTGTTGTATCCCCGATTATACAATGCTCGCGGAATTTCTGTATCATCGCCTTCGTGCCTCCAACGGCGTAAAACTGCTGTACTCTGATTGTCTTTTCCATACATGTGCTCATTGTTCATGCGTACACGATTAATGACTTTTTGTCCGGCACGTCCATGGAAAGTTGCTACTAAACCTATGGTTTTATAGCTTATATTAAATCCGAATCCACCAATAAACAATGGATTGGAATTTACCATACGCATGTTGAAGAGGATGATGATAT
>CAYQWD010000113.1:0-2528 GCA_964420955.1 uncultured Paludibacter sp.
CGCAATGATTTTGACGTTCAGTTTATGCCTGAAAGCGGCGTTTTCCTCGATGACGAATTGCAGACTGTGGCTTTTAAAGCTATTGGCACAAATGGTTTATCTGTCGAGGTTGAAGGGAGAATTCTTAATCAGAAAGGAGAAGAAAAGACCGAATTCCGCACATTATACAAAGGAATGGGTAAATTGATATTAAAAACTTCGCCCACTGAAACCTATTATGCCGAAGTAAAATCCCAACAGGGTTTGATAAAAAAAATACAACTTCCGGTTACTACACCTAAAGGCGTGAGTCTGAGAATGGTTAGCGGACGCGGACGATTCAGTTATTCAGTTGTAAATAAAACTCTAATTCCGGAAGAAAAACTATATTTAATGATTCATACACGTGGTGTGGTGTATTTCGTTAGTCCACTTACCGACAATGAAGGTATAATACCTGAAAATATATTACCCGCAGGTATCAGTGCAGCTTCGGTAATAGACTCTACGGGTCATGTGTTTTGTGAACGACTGATTTTTGTGAAGCCTGTAGCTTTGCCGGAGGTAAAAATGTCAACTGACCGACCCTGGTATGGCAAACGCGAACAGGTATCGCTAAATTTCAATATTTTAGACTCAAGTGGAAAGAATTTTGAGGGCAATTTTTCACTGAGCGTTACAGATGCAGCAAACGTAGTTGCCGACTCACTTTCAGATCACATTTTGAGCTATTTGCTTATGACTTCGGATTTGAAAGGTTATATTGAAGAACCTGCAGCATATTTTGCCGACAATAGTCCGGCAACCCGCGAAAAAACTGACTTGCTTATGCTTACCCAAGGTTGGCGACGATTCAGCACACAACAATATACACAGGCAAAATATCCACAACAGAAACACTACATGGAAGCCGGACAATCAGTTTCGGGGAAAGTTGCAAACTTACTGAACAAGCCGGCAAAAGGTACCGACATTATTTTTCTTTCGGCTTACAAAAACCGGATTGTACTTGAAAAAACCGATTCAGCAGGTAGATATTTAATTCAGGGAATTGAATTTCCTGACAGCACTACCATGATTGTAAAAGCAAAAAGCAAAAGTAAGATTGTGGATGTGGAAGTAATACCGGACAGAGATGAATTTCCAATTGTAAATACATTTATTCCCTGTGAAAAAAATATTTCCACAGAACCTCCCGAAAAATATTTCAAGATGATTAAAGATAAATACTACACTGATGGCGGCATGTTGATGGTAAATCTTGAAGAATTTACAGTGAATGCCGAAGTTAAAAAAACCAATGAACTGACCGAGTTTTATGCAAGCATGGCAGACACAAATATAGATTCTGACAGGCTCGAACAGTTTCCCGGCATGGGAGTGCTCGAATTACTTTCGATGCTGCCCGGCATTCAAGTTAACGGTCAGGAAATTTCTATCAGAAATGCAAGAAATAATCCTCTTATTATAATCGATGGGGTTGAAACAGAAAATATAGAAGATATTATGTATCTGAACTCTTTCGACATAGAAAATATTGCAGTTTTTAAAGGCGGCGCTTCTACTTCATTATGGGGCTCAAAAGGCGGAAGCGGCGTTATTGCTATCACTCTAAAAAGAGGTTATACTCCAAAAACCGTAACACCGCCGAGTTTGGCGCACATATCGCCCCTGGGGTTTCAGAAACCAACAGAGTTTTATATGCCGAAATATGAAATTGAAAGTATTCAAAACCAGACTAAACCCGACCTGCGCACTACTATTTACTGGAATCCAAAGTTGAAAACAGACTCTAACGGCAGCTTTAATGTAAAATTCTATACTGCCGATCAGGCAAATATTTACCGTGTAATTTTGGAAGGAATTAACAAACAGGGAGAGATTTGCAGATTTACGGATGTAATTAAAAGGAGAGACTAATTAAAATCGGCTGTAAATATGCTAAAAAAGTTTTTAAAAAACCTGATTTTTTTCCTCATAAATTCTTAGTACATGACAAAAAAATAGAACGCAGATTCCGATAGCTATCGTAAGACTGATGAAGAATTTACCCGACAGACCGCAAATAGCGGTCGTTCGGTATCCGAGATCAAACGGATTCAATCTTGCAAGCAAGTGTTGTAAAGTGCAAAAAATCCAAATTAGAATTTACCCGACAGACCGCAAATAGCGGTCGTTCGGCAAAAACGGATTAAAAACGGATAAAATCTTGCAAGCAAGATAGGATTAAGATAAGAAACTTAAAATATCTTACCAAATGCGAGATTAAAATCCGTTTAAACAGTGTTCTATTTTCCTCAAAATCATATATATATAAATTTTTTTGTCATGTACTTAGTCATAAATTATAATCCTTTGCAACGTTACAAACCAATTTTTCATCAGCTATATTAAACAATCCGAATTATGAGATTTCATTCAATACTATTCTGCTTATTGAGGTTAATTATCCCGATGGCATATTTATTTCTTACTTCGTGCGCCACAATTTTCAACAAATCAACTACAAGAGTTGATATACATACAAAAAATCCATCAAAAATTGTTGT
>CAYQWD010000113.1:2546-7737 GCA_964420955.1 uncultured Paludibacter sp.
GAAAAACGCGCAGCATTTATCGTGGAACGAAGCGACAAACCATTAATTGTAGCATCAATTACGGATTCAATAACAAAATCTTATGCAGTAAAACCGTTGCTGTCTGGAATGTTTCTTAATAATTTTTTGTTCATACCCTACGGGCTTGCAGGTGCATTTATTGATATTTTCACTAAAAACAAATTCACTTATCCTTCTCATGTTTTCATAAATCCACTTGATAAAGGGAATAAATACAAGATTTTCGGAAATTATAGTCATAAAAACGAGTTGTATTTGAATGTATCGATACCGGAAATCAATTACATTTATCAATATACACAATATGCTGGCTATGTACAAAATGGAGGTTTTATGGGAATTTCTGCTGGTATTGATTATTATCATAAGCCACTGCAATTTGTAAACCTTTCAGGCACTATAGCTTTAACCTACCCCGCGCCAATTCCCATACCAATGGAATATTTCGGTCCGTACGACGTTGCTTACACTAAACACATAAGTTTCTCAAACAATCACAGGTTTTGGTTTCTTTCAGCAGGATATGGATTATCATTCAGCCAGAATGTGTGGCGGTTTTATAACAACGAAATGGGGAACTGGTCGATGCCTTACTCAATAATAAAAAAAAATTACGCACTCGGTTTTGTGTTTCCGGTTTATATTAAGTTGTCAAGGGTATTTCATTTGGGTTTTATATATCGTCCCAGTTTTTACCGACCACACACTTTTGAACCATTGAAGTACGAACATCTTATGAGCATGGAATTGGCATGGAAGTTTGGAGTACGAAAATAAAAAACAATGAATCAAAAAATGAAAAAAGGAATTTCTCGCAAATCGAGAAATTCCTTTTTTTTTATAACTTTAAAACTTTATACTAATCTTTTGGCTTCATAACTACTTCAATAATGTTACCCTGCTCGGTAACTTTTTTCAATGTTGATTTTACCTGCGACGGTGTTAGCGACTCAACAGCCTGTTTGTAATTTTCAACCAAATTGATTTTATCCTGATAATAAAGCACCACGGCACTTTGCCACCATGTATTTTCCCGCAAGTCTTCTTCATATTTTTTCAACAGATTTTCTTTCACTTTTTGCAAATCGTCTTCACGAGGCCCGTTAGTAACTATTTCATTTACTTCGTGATGTATTATTCCCATTAATTTCTGTTGTTTTTCAGGATCAGTATCGAATTGCATCATAATTGTTGCTTCGTCAACGGGTATATTGTTAATGGAGCCTCTTACACCAACTCCATAAGTGCCGCCTTCCTTTTCACGTATACTTTCAAGATAACGAATGTTCAGTATGCTACCTATTGTATTCATTTCAATTCGGCTCTGCAAGTTGTAAGGAATTTTAGCATTATATAGAATAAAATTCGATGCTTTTTTTACTTTCATTTCCTGATTAAAATAGTTATTTACCTTGCCTTCGGGTTTGCGCACTTTATCATCATCATATTTTTCAAGCACTTTTTTTGTTTTAATTCCACCAAGATATGTTAGAATGGCATTTCGAACTTTTACATTGTTAATATCAATATTTCCTGTAAATATAAAAGTGAAATCGGCAGGCGATGCAAAGCGTTGTTTGAAAATTGCAAGAGCTTTTTCCTGATTAATTTTTTCAGCTGTTTTCAAATCCAATATTACCGTACGAGGGTTTCTTCCGGTTAAAGTGAGATTAACGGAATCGGAAAATGCATATCGCGGATCGCTTGATCGGTTTGCCAAACTCGTCCGTAACATATTTTTTAATGATTCGAAAGCATTATCGTCCTTACGTGGTGCAGTGAAATTTAAATACACCAGCTGGAGTAAAGTTTCGAAATCGGCAACCGATGATTTTCCGTTGAAGCCTTCGGAATATTGATTTATGTGAGGAGTTACGGAAGCAATTTTTCCGGTAAGCAGTTTATTCAGGTCAATTTGTGAATAATTGCCGAGTCCGTTATTCCCTACAACAGTTGCAGCCAATGAAGCTGAGGGCAAATCATCAACATTTTTCACTTTTGACAAACCTCCATAACTGTATGCAGAAAGAAGAATTTCGTCATTCTTAAATGTTGTAGGCTTGAAAACCACAGTTACACCATTGCTGAGCTTCCATTCAGTTGTGCCAAAACTACTATTGTGCGATATTTTTTTAACTTTACCTGCTTTAGGATTTTTTTCAATGAGCGGCTTGTTCATGTCTTCTTCTGCTTTTGCAGTAAGTTCAGCTTTCTTGGCATCATTAATTGCTGCTAATATTTGTTCATTCGAGGGTATATTTACCGAAGGTTTATCAGGTGCCATAAATGAAACAATCAGATTTTCATCAGTTACAAAACGTTTTGCTACCTGATTTACCATTTCAACATTCAGCATGGGTAAAATTTGTTTAAGAGTTTCAAATTCCCATTCTATTCCAGGTATAGGCTCAGCATCGAGAAAATGACGGTAATATTCCTGTACCAAATTTCTGTTTTTCTGATTATCGCGATCGTTAAAGGCATTTTCAATACGTTTCAGCAAATCGGTTTTAGCTCTTTCGAGTTCTGAATTTGTAAAACCAAAACGTTTCATTTTTTCAGCTTCAAGCAGCATGGCATTCAAGCCTTCGAGTTCCTGTCCTTCTTTTGGTACAGCCAAAAATTGGAAAGCATCCTTCGACTTGACAAGTTCGCCATAATAAGCATATCCTCCTACGAAAGGCGCATTGGCTTGTTTTGTAATTTCATCGATACGATAACCCAGCATAGTTGAAATCAGATTATCTATTACACCTTTCATATATCCACCCATCGAAAGTTTAACTTCAGTGGGCATTTTATCGTGTTTGTACTCCAACTCAATGCGCGTCATGCGGGCTTCAGGGTCTTTCACTACTGCAATAATTGGCTCAATATTGTTAGGAATTGGATAAACAGGTCGTTCGCCGGCATTTGGTTTTGCTTTAATATTTGCAAACATAGTTTTTATTTTGGCTTCAATTTTATCTACATCAACATCGCCCACCACAAGTATTGCCTGCTGATCTGGCCGATACCATTTTTGATAATAATCGCGCAATGTTTGGTAACGGAAATTATTTATAACTGCTGTGTCACCAATCACATCGCGTTTAGCATATTGAGAACCCTGATATTTCAACTTATTGGATTCTTTCCACATGCGACGTTCAGCGCCTGAACCAGTTCGCCATTCTTCACGAATTACGCCGCGTTCGGCATCAATTTCATTTTCGAGCAGCGAAATATGGCTTGACCAATCGTGAAGTACAAGCAATGCCGAATCAATAATTCCCTGACGAATAGTTGGAACATCTGAAAGGTTATACACAGTTTCGTCAAGCGAAGTGTATGCATTTATATTTGCGCCAAACTTCACTCCTATTGTTTCGAAATAATTTATAATCAGCTTACCGGGAAAGTTTTTGGTTCCGTTAAAAGCCATGTGTTCAAGAAAATGCGCCAAGCCGTTTTGGTTATCATTTTCGAGTATTGCGCCTACATTTTGAGCAATGTAAAACTCTGCGCGTTCTTTGGGTTGCTGATTGTGACGAATGTAGTAGGTAAGCCCGTTTTCAAGTTTACCGTAACGCACTTTAGGATCGATAGGTACAGCAGGCGCCTGTTGTGCGCCAACGCCTGTGCTAATGATTAATAAAGAAAGCAGACTGAAAATTCTGAAATTTTTCATTTTTTTTGTTTGATTTTATTTGTTTAGATAATTTTAAAATTAATTTTTCAGAAAAATAAATACAAAGGAACTGAATATTTTTCAATTTTTCAGTTCTGATAATTAAATAATTGTTAAAATGCGTCCGATATTTTATATCAATAGTACAAGTGAATAATTTTGCTGAAAAACTTGAAAACTGAGAAAAAATGGGAGAAAAATTGGTAATACCTGAAAAAGGAACAAAAACAGAAATTTACGAAGCGCTGACACCTCAGATAAAAGCATTGATTAAAGGCGAAAACGACCTGATTGCTAACCTTGCAAATATCTGTGCTGCTCTGCATCAAACATTCAATTGGCTTTGGACAGGTTTTTATTTAGTAAAAGAAAACGAACTTGTTTTAGGTCCGTTTCAGGGCCCGCTTGCCTGTACGCGAATAAAGTTTGGCAAAGGTGTTTGCGGAACGGCATGGAAAGAAAAACACAGCCTGTTAGTTCCCGATGTGGAACAATTTCCCGGACATATTGCCTGCAGCAGTCTTTCAGTTTCAGAAATAGTTATACCGATTTTAGATAAAGCAGGCAATGTTTACGGTGTTTTGGACGTTGACAGCAGTGAATTCGATGTGCTCGATGAGATGGATGTGAAATATCTGGAGGAGATTTGTGGATTCATAAGTGATTTAACTTTTTCAAAGTTTTAAAAACTTTGGAAAAGATTGTAGGTAAATAAATTTATTCTTTCATCTTACTTTCCATTTCCCTGAATACCTTGTATTGCAGTGCAACATCGGTTGGTTTTACGTTAT
Organism: uncultured Paludibacter sp.; assembly: GCA_964420955.1. Classification (GTDB taxonomy): domain Bacteria; phylum Bacteroidota; class Bacteroidia; order Bacteroidales; family Paludibacteraceae; genus Paludibacter. Next base: position 7,029 of record CAYQWD010000113.1, read on the forward strand.
CCCTTCCTCGCAGTCGGGTAAAAACATGCAAATTTGAATTTATCAATTCAATCTCCACATTTTCTCCAGTCGATGTTTTCAATCCTTTATAAATCAGCACAGCGCTTACAGGATCGGCATTATCATCTTCGGTACATTTGTACACTTTCAGATATGTATTTTCAGGCAAAGTTATACCTTTTTGCAAATCTTTTCGGGTTACATCAATCAAATCCATCAGTTGTTTTAACGATTCCTGCGGACGGTAAGCGTACCATTTGCCCAATTCTCCATCGTCCATATTGGTTGTCGAATATCCTAAAACAGGTCCAAGTAAACTAACCATTGTGAGCTGTTTGTTTGCGGGAATAATTATCGGGTCAATCAGGAAAATTCCTTTTGGCTTGGTATAGGATTCGAAAAAACCGTTTTTTACCATATTTATGATCAACGGACAACCGGTTGATGAACCGGCAAGATAAATCTTTCTAAAACCTTTGATGCTTAATTTGGTATATTCATCCATAATTGAAGTTTGCCAAACCTCCCATGAAGCAGCTTTAAATTCGCTATACGAACGTCCGTGAGCGCCCAGCAAAACCTGCGATATATAAAAAGTTTTAGCAGAATCGGCATAATCGCGCAGTTCATCCCATTCAAATGTTGAAGCCGAATAACCATGAGCAGTAATAATTACTGGTGTGTTCTGCTGGTTGGACGTAGGATTTGA
>CAYQWD010000114.1:0-7693 GCA_964420955.1 uncultured Paludibacter sp.
CCGAACATATTGTTGATATTCTTAAAGGGAATGAAACTTCTGATATAAAAACATATCAGCACGATGAACTGGAAAACTTTGCTTCGGGAGCCGATGAAGATGATAAACTTCTACATGCGGTTATCAGACAGGCGCTTATAGCAGGTTTTATTTCTAAAGACATTGAAAATTACGGTCTGCTTAAACTAACTCCTGCAGGTAAAGCTTATATCAAATCACCCAAGCCCTTTCCGGTAGTTAAAGATGCAGAATTTGACGATGAAGATGACGATGCTGTTGCAAAAACATCGGGGGGCACTTGTGCTGCCGATGATGTTCTTTTCTCGATTTTGAAAGATTTAAGAAAAAAAATGTCGAAAAAACTCGATGTTCCTCCTTTTGTAATTTTTCAGGATCCTTCGCTCGAAGCAATGGCTACAACTTATCCAATTACGATAGAAGAATTGCAAAATATTCCAGGTGTGGGAGCTGGGAAAGCAAAAAGATATGGTGAAGATTTTCTGAAAGTTATAAAAGAACATGTGAAGGAAAATGAAATCATACGGCCTGAAGATCTCAGGGTTCGAACTGTACCCAACAAATCAAAACTTAAAGTTTCCATCATTCAATCTATCGACCGTAAAATTGCGCTCGATGATATAGCTATGGCTAAAGGGCTCGAAATTAGCGAATTGTTAGACGAAATTGAAGCTATCGTATATTCTGGAACGAAAATTAATATCGATTATTTCCTCGATGAAATAATGGACCCAGACCGTGTCGATGAAATTTTTGAGTATTTCAGAACCGCCGAAACTGACAAAATTGAACCTGCATTGAAAGAATTGGGCGAAGATGATTTTAGCGAAACCGAAATAAGGCTCGTTAAAGTGAAATTTTTATCAGAAATCGGAAATTAAACTGAAATTCTTTAAGATGAAAAAATTCAATTTCTTTACAATTTGCAAATTAATCGGAAAAAAAAATTTATGAAGTAAATATTCTGATGATCAATGATTGTGTATTAGGTGTTTAAATTATGCAAAATGCTGAAAGATGTTCTTTTTCTTTCAGCATTTTCTGTTTAATTAAGTATGAAATGATTTTTTGATTTGTAATGATTACATTTATATAAAGAAATAAATTATATTTGTAGCTTAATAATTTAGAATTTCGTACTCTTGGCTGTAGTAAACTACATAATAGATTAAAATTCAGTGTTGTCCGTTAAAAAAAACATGAATGATTAAAATGAGATCTCTCACTTCGTTCGAGATGAAAATAAGCTAGTTATATTAACAAATTCAATACAAAATGCTGTCATTCAGAGCAAAGCGAGAAATATAATGATTTTTAGCGGACAACAATGTTTAAAATTATCATACTGCTGATTTTTTTTTGGGGGCTGTTGGGAAAAATAGTTTATTAAATCCAATTTTTTTAATAATCAATTATAAGAACCCATTAAAAACCAATAAAACGGATAAAAAAATATTTTTTGAAACCTTTAATTTTTTAATACATATTATTTATGGAACTATTAGAAGTATCGTTAGTCAATTGGTCAAGATTTCAATTTGCACTTACGGCTATGTATCATTGGATATTTGTGCCGTTAACGCTTGGGCTTGGAGTTATTCAGGCTATCATGGAAACTATTTACTATCGTACTGGGGACGAGAAATGGAAAAAAGCAACTAAATTCTGGATGACTTTATTTGGAATTAATTTTGCTATAGGAGTTGCCACCGGAATTATTATGGAATTTCAGTTTGGTACCAACTGGTCGAATTACAGTTGGTTTGTGGGCGACATTTTTGGCGCACCGCTTGCCATTGAAGGAATTTTGGCGTTTTTTATGGAAGCTACTTTTATTTCAATCATGTTTTTCGGATGGACTTGACAGCTACTTGGTTGACAATTTTTGGAGCTTCACTTTCAGCATTCTGGATTCTGATTGCCAATGCTTGGATGCAGCATCCTGTAGGAATGGAATTTAATCCTGATACAGTTCGGAATGAAATGGTTGATTTTTGGGCTTTGCTTTCACCCTTTGCATTGAATAAATTTTTCCACACCGTTGTGTCGAGTTGGATTGTAGGCTCACTGTTTGTTTTGGGAGTCAGTGCTTGGTATTTAGTTCGTAAACGTGAAATAGACTTTGCAAAGAAAAGCATTAAGGTTGCTGCAGTGTTTGGTCTTGTGGCATCATTGTTAACATTATATTCAGGCGATGGATCGGCATATCACGTAGCCCAGAAACAGCCCATGAAACTTGCTGCCATGGAAGGACTTTATCAAGGACAGGAAGGAGCTGAGCTTGTTGCAATTGGAATATTAAATCCTGAAAAGAAAAATTATAATGACAGTATAAATCCTTATATATTTAAAATTGGAATTCCGAAAGCGCTTTCATTTCTTGGTTATCGAGATGCAAATGCATTTGTTCCGGGAATTATGGATATTATTGAAGGAGGTTATCAAACTAAAGAAGGTTTGGCTTTGTCCTTTGCCGAAAAACGGGAAAAAGGTATAATGGCACGTCAAGCCCTTGCAGATTATAAAATTGCTAAAAAGAATAATGATTCAACCGCAGCAGCTGCTCAGAAGGCTGTGCTCGATGAACATTTCAGCTATTTCGGATATTCCTATCTCGAAAAACCCGAAGAAAGTATTCCCAATGTTCCACAAACTTTCTATGCTTTTCATTTAATGGTTATGCTTGGGATGTATTTCATAGCGTTATTTGCTCTGTTTACATTTTTAAGTTTCAGCAAAAAAATCGATGTTGAAAAAAATAAACTTTTTTTATGGTTAGCTGTATTAAGCGTTCCTTTGGGTTATGTTTCTACCCAATTAGGTTGGTTAGTAGCTGAGTTTGGTCGTCAGCCATGGGCTATACAGGACTTATTGCCACTTCAGGCTTCGATTTCAGCTATTTCTGTGCAATCAGTGATTATAACTGTTTCACTTTTTACAGTTTTATTTACAGCGCTGTTGCTTGCCGAATTGAAAATATTAGCCAAACAGATAAAAAAAGGTCCTCAGCCTGAATAAGTGATAAAACACTAAGTTATAATAATTCAGAATTTTATAGGAATTTTTTAAAGAAAAAAACAATTTGCAAAACCTAAATAAAATCAGATATTATGTTTACATATTCATTTTTGCAACATTACTGGTGGTTTATCATATCACTTTTAGGAGGAATCCTCTCCTTTCTTTTATTTGTACAGGGCGGTCAGTCGATGATATTTTCATTGTCGAAAGATGAAGATGAGCGTCGCTTGCTAGTGAATGTACTCGGACGTAAATGGGAATATACATTTACAACGCTTGTAACTTTTGGCGGAGCATTTTTTGCTTCATTCCCATTGTTTTACTCCACAAGTTTTGGCGGTGCATACTGGGTTTGGATGGCAATACTTTTTTGCTTTATTATCCAGGCAGTTTCCTATGAGTTTCAGTCGAAACCCGGTAACGTATTCGGAAAAAATACCTACCGAGTATTTTTATTTATCAATGGGTTGCTTGGTACAATATTGCTCGGCGCTGCGATTGCGACGTTTTTTACAGGGTCGGAATTTACTGTAAACCAAGGTAATATTACCAATCAGTTTGCACCTGTAATCAGCCGATGGGCTAACGAATGGCATGGCTTGGAAGCGCTTTTATGTGTTCGAAACTGGCTTCTGGGGTTGGCCGTCTTCTTTCTTTCGCGTACAATGGCATCTTTGTTTTTTGTTAATCGCTTGAAAAACGAAAATCTAGAAAAACGTTCGAAAAAAGCTGTAATTATCAATGCAATTCCATTTTTGGTGTTTTTTCTTACTTTTGTAATTTGGACTTTTCTTGCAGAAGGTTTTGCTGTAAAACCTGATACCGGTGAGGTGTTTATGGAAAAATATAAATACTTTTACAATCTGATTGAAATGCCTGTTGTACTTGTACTATTTCTTGCAGGAGTAGTGGGTGTATTATGGGGCATTATTGGTACTATTTTGAAAAACACTTTTAAAAAAGGAATCTGGTTTGCCGGAATCGGCACCGTGCTGACCGTTTGCTGTTTGTTGCTTTTAGCCGGTTATAACAATACTTCATACTATCCTTCAACTGCCGATTTGCAAAGTTCACTCACAATTTTCAATTCATCATCGAGCGAATTTACATTAAAAACAATGTCGATAGTTTCAATTTTAATACCGTTTGTTCTGGCTTATATTATTTATGCATGGCGCTCACTTGAGAAAAAACAGACGGATATTGAAGATGTTAATAATGATGGACATGCATATTGAAAATCATAGAACTGATTTATGATTAAGTTCGGACGGTTTTTAAATTTTCAAAATTGAAATTTATAAAACCGTCCGTTATTTTAAAAGTAAAATTGAGAAAATTATTTTTAACCAAAATGCCACAATTTTCATATCTTTGCAGAGTTATTTTTATTTAAATAAAAAAGATTATGGCTGGATTTGGTAAATGGCTTGGTGGAGGTATTGGTTGGGTTTTTGGTGGCCCCATTGGCGCTATTGTAGGTTTTGCGGTTGGTTCCATGTTCGATAAACCAGGAACGGGAAATGTTCAACCCAAAACTTCACGCACTACTGAAACTGATTTCAAAATGAGCCTCCTTGTGATGATAGCTTGTGTTCTGAAAGCAGATACTGAGGTAAAAAAATCTGAGCTAAGTGTGGTTAAACGTTTTCTTGTTGCTAACTTCGGTGAACAAGACGCTTTGGATGCTTTACAGATACTGAAAAATATACTCCAACAACCTATAAACGAAACAGAAGTTGCATCACAGATTAATTTGTACATGAATTATTCTGCAAAATTACAGTTGGTGCGCCTACTATTCGATATTGCTTTTGCCGATGGAGAATTAAACCATGGCGAACTTAACATTATACAGCGCATAAGCAGAATTTTTGGAATTGGCTCTACCGAATTTGAGTCGCTGAAAGCACCTTACATTAAACACCAAGATAAAGATTGGGCTTACAAAGCGCTGGAAATTGAACCTGCTGCCACCGATGATGAAATTAAAAAAGCTTACCGACGCATGGCTATGAAATTCCACCCCGATAAAGTTGCAAACCTTGGCGAAGATGTTAAAAAATCGGCTACAGAAAAATTCCGTGCCGTTAATGAAGCTTATGAGAGTTTGAAAAAACAAAGAGGATTTGTGTGAGAAAACCCTCATAAATGTTGAAAAACGCTTAAAACATATTTTATTGATATGTATTTCTCATCAAATGTAAAATAATTTATAAAATCAGAATTTATAGTAATTTGAATAATCTTGTAACAGTACGAACGTTAAGTAGTTCAGTGGATTTCGGAATGGCAAGAGCATACCTTGAATCCATGGGAATTGAATGTTTTGGAATTGACGAAGTTACAAACCGCGCTTATCTGGCCAATGTAAACGGCGGCGTAAAACTGAAAGTACGCAAAGAACAATTCGACGAAGCAGTTAAACTTTTGATAGAAGGCGGATATCTGAAAGCCAAAGATTTTGAGCCGAGTGCTGAAATGAAGTGGATTGAAAAAATAATTAACAAATTTATTTAGTAAAATTTTCGGGAATCAATGGCACAAAAAATGAAAAAACTGGCGCAAGAAACTGCCATTTACGGGGTGAGCAGCATTCTGGGCAAGTTTCTGAATTGGCTGCTTGTACCACTTTACAGTTATACTCTCCGCGATTCATCGGAATATGGCGTCGTTGTAAATCTTTATGCATGGACAGCGCTACTTTTGGTGGTTCTTACTTATGGCATGGAGACAGGTTTTTTTCGTTTTGCAAACAAGGGAATTGACAAACCTGAGAAAGTTTATGGCAACACGCTTATTTCAGTAGGCATTACTTCGCTGCTCTTTGCAGTGCTAAGTTTTATTTTTGCACAACGGGCTGCAAGCATGCTTGGTTATGCCAAACATCCTGAATATATTACCATGCTTGGCGCTGTGACAGCCATGGATGCTTTTGGAGCAATACCTTTTGCATATCTCCGATATCAGCGTCGCCCATACAAGTTTGCAGCCCTTAAATTATTGATGATTTTTACCAATATCATTTTCAATGTTTTTTTTCTTGTTATTTGTCCGAAAATACATAACAGCTCACCTGAATTAATCAGTTGGTTTTATAATCCGGATTATGGAGTGGGTTATGTAATTGTAGCAAATGTGATACAGACAATAGTGGTTACATTGGCTCTTTTGCCCCAAGTTTTCAAAGCACGTTTTGAGTTTGATGGTGCACTTCTGAAGAAAATACTTCAGTACTCTTTGCCTTTGCTGGTGCTTGGTATTGCCGGAATTATGAATCAAACCATCGATAAAATCATTTTTCCGTACCTGATTGACGATCCAGTGAGGGCAAAAGCCGAACTGGGAATTTACGGCGCGTGTTTTAAAATTTCGATGGTCATGATGATGTTTACGCAGGCTTTTCGTTACGCATACGAACCCTTTATTTTTGCCCAGCACAAAGATGCCAACAGCAAAACTGCTTATGCCGATGCAATGAAAATGTTTGTAATTACTTCCTTTCTGATATTTCTTGCTATGGTTTTTTATCTCGATATTTTGCAATATCTTGTCCGCGAGGATTATCGTTCGGGGATTAAGGTGATACCAATCGTATTGTTTTCCTATATTTTTCAGGGAGTATTTTTCAACCTGTCGCTTTGGTATAAACTAATCGATAAAACTTATTATGGAGCCATTTTTTCAGTTATCGGAGTAGTTATTACAGTTGCCATAAACCTTATTTTTGTTCCAAAATACAGTTATATGGCTTCAGCTTGGGCTTCATTTGCATGTTTTTTAACAATGATGCTTGTTTCCTATTTCATGGGTCAGAAATTTATGCCAATTCGTTACGATTTAAAAACGATTGGCATTTACACAGTTTTAACAGTAGTCTTGTTTGTTGTAAGTGTTTTTATAAACACTCCATATATGTGGCTTGATATTGCGCTCAAAACAATCTTGCTTGTAGTATTTTTAGTGTTTTTGATAAAACGTGATTTTCCTCTGAAAAGCATTCCATACATAAACCGTTTTGTAATCAAATAAAATAGAAAAACCGGAAAGTCTGTAAATTGCTTTTCCGGTTTTTTCAGAACTTAAATCTTACCCCTGCATGATTTTTTGCTGATGACGTACCGATTCTTCGTGAATGGCTACCAAAATAGTTTTCATAAATTCGCCATCCATTCCCATTTGTTCAGCTTGTGTAATTCGGTTTTTTAGAATTTCATCATACCGTTGGGCTTGTAAAATAGGCATATTATGTTCCTTTTTATACTGCCCAATTTCTTGAGAAACTCTCATACGTCGGGCAAGCAGTTCGAGCAAGCTATAGTCCAACTCATCAATCTGACGTCTTAGCTGCGAAAGATTTTCTGTGGTTTGCGCAGTGTCTCTTAGTACCAGTGTATTTAAAATAAAATCGAGAACAGCCGGTGTAACTTGTTGTGCGGCATCGCTCCAAGCTTTTTCAGGGTTGCAGTGCGATTCTACAATTAAACCATCAAAATTCAGGTCTAATGCTTGCTGGCAAATTGGAGCTACCAATTCACGTTTTCCGCCAATATGACTCGGATCGCAAAGAATCGGTAATTGGGGTAATTGTCGGTGTAATTCGATAGGGATATGCCACTGTGGTAAATTTCTGTAAATTTTCTTGTAGAACGAA
>CAYQWD010000115.1:0-7661 GCA_964420955.1 uncultured Paludibacter sp.
ACTTTTGGTGGAATATATGGAAAAATTCGCGAAATTAAAGAAGACAATACAGTGCTAATAGAAATAGCTGAAAATGTTCGGATTAAAGTTGATAAAAATTCAGTTTTTGTTTCACCTGAAGATATTCAGACAGGAGCAAAATAACATTTTTGTCAGATGGCCGTAGACATCTACAATCGATTTCGGATTTTCAAACTGCGAAAGCTTAAATCATTTTTAATATCAAAAGATGTTTTGAGCTTTTTCGTGTTTTTTTTGCTTTCAGCTTTGTTTTGGTTTGTAAATGCACTCGATAAAAACCGTGAGATAACTTTTAATGTGCCACTACAGCTAAAAAACTTACCTGAAGAAATTGCTATAACCAATAATTTACCCGAATTTATTACTGTTAATGTAAGAGATGTTGGGCACAAACTTTTTACCTATTCTGATAAAAAGTTAAAACCATTAAGTATTTCGATGTCAAACTACCGATTTGTTCAACAGGGAAAGATACAAATCGATGCAGCAACATTAAATCGCTATTTACAATCTTACTTATTACCATCCACAAGCATTTTATCAATTCGCCCTGACTCTTTACTGATAGCTTACGAAAGACTGCATGAAAAAAAAATTCCTGTGAAAATTTTGGCGCAGTTTGAAACAAAACCTCAATTTATGGTAGCAGGTGAAGTTCTTATCAATCCTGCTTTTATAACAGTTTACGGTCCGAAAAATATAATTGATTCACTCCGGTGGATCGAAACGGAATCTGTTTCATTAAATAATTTAAATGATACAACCTTTTTAAATTTAAAATTGAAACCAATTCCTTTTGTCAAACCTGAAACAAGTTCGGTAAAGGTTGTTGTACCCATTTGCTTGTTTACCGAAAAAAGCATTGAATTACCGGTTGAAGCTGTTAATTTTCCGAGCAAAGTGAAAATAAAATCTTTTCCGGCATTTGTTAAAGTTACAGTAAACGTTGCAATTTCTGACTTTAAAAAATTTAAAAGTTCTGATATTCAAGTTTATATTGATTACAATGATATTAAAAATACAAAAAACTCGAAATACATTCTCAAAATTAAAAATAAAAATCAAAACTTAAATAATATAAGACTTTCGCCCTCGGAAGTTGAATTTATTCTTGAGCAAACCTAATGAAAAAAATTGAAATGGTCGACCTGAAAGGTCAGTATCTGAAAATAAAAAAAGAAGTTGACAGCGGAATTCAGGAAGTAATTGACAGCTCTACTTTTATTAAAGGAGGTAAAGTTAACGATTTTCAGAAAAATCTTGAAAACTATCTCAAAGTTAAACATGTAATTCCTGTAGCCAACGGCACCGATGCACTTCAGATTGCATTAATGGCGCTTGATTTAAAGCCGGGAGATGAAGTGATTACTCCTGCTTTTACATTTATTGCAACTGCCGAAGTTATTGCATTACTTGGTTTAATTCCTGTGATGGCTGATGTAGATTTCGACACTTTTAATATTACACCAGAGGCATTCAGAAATGCAATTACACCCAAAACAAAAGCTGTAATACCTGTGCATTTGTTCGGGCAAAATGCTGATATGGAAGAAATACTGAAAATTGCCAGTGAAAAAAATATCTATGTTGTGGAAGATGCATGTCAGTCTATTGGCGCTCTGAATTCTTTCAGCAATGGTTCAAAAGTTTTTTCCGGCTGCATGGGCGAAATTGGTTGCACATCGTTTTTTCCTTCAAAAAATCTTGGTTGTTTTGGTGATGGTGGTGCAATTTTTACTAATAATGATGATTTGGCTGCTAAAATGAGGGCTATTGCCAATCATGGTATGGTGGTACGTTATTATCATGATTTTATTGGCGTAAACTCCCGTCTCGATAGTATTCAGGCTGCTGTACTTGATGTAAAACTCAGTCATCTCGATAATTACATTGAAGCCCGTCAGCAAGCAGCATCATTTTACGATAAAGTTTTAGGTAACAATGAAAAGTTGATAGTCCCAGCTCGCTGTAAAACTTCATCGCACGTGTTTCATCAGTATACTTTAAAACTGAATGGAATTGATAGAGCTGAATTGCAAAAATTTCTTGCAACAAAAGAAATTCCGACAATGGTTTATTACCCTGTACCGCTGCATTTGCAAAGGGCCTTTAGCAACAGTCATTACAAAAAAGGAGATTTGCCAATTTCTGAAAAGTTATCTGAATGTGTGATATCTTTACCAATGCATACGGAACTGACGCAATCGCAGTTGGAATTTGTAACTGAAAATATTCTTGATTTCTGTGAAAAGCAAAAAACTTCAACTTATAAGTGAAAGTTAACCGACGGTGATGCTATCTAAAAACAAAACGATAATTTTATAATTTACTCATAGTTCAGTATTCATTAATCTTAGTTCCAAATTTCAAATTAAAATGACAGAATATTTTGCTCATGAAACAGCAGTAATCGACTCCGGTTGTAGAATTGGTAAAGGAACCCGTATTTGGCATTTTTCTCATATAATGAGCGGTTGTGAGATTGGTGAAAACTGCAATATTGGACAAAATGTTGTGATATCGCCCGATGTGATACTTGGAAAAAATGTAAAAATTCAGAATAATGTATCGGTTTATACAGGTGTAATCTGCGAAGACGATGTATTTCTTGGTCCTTCGATGGTATTCACTAATGTAATTAATCCACGAAGTCATGTAAACCGTAAAAATGAATATGCATCAACTATTGTACGAAAAGGCGCAAGTATTGGTGCAAATGCTACAATAATTTGTGGTAACGAAATCGGAAAATATGCCCTGATAGGAGCCGGAGCAGTAGTAACAAAGCCAGTGAAAGCTTATGCGCTTGTTGTAGGAAATCCTGCCCGACAAACCGGCTGGGTGAGCGAATATGGACACAAATTACAGTTTAATTCACAAGGAGAAGCTAACTGTCCTGAAACAGGGCAAACATACAAACTTGTAAACAACGAAGTACAAAAAATTGCTTGAAAGATAAACTAATTAATGATTAAAAATTATGATAAAATTTGCAGTAATAGGGCAGGGGCATATAGGGAAACGGCATGCCGAAATGATAAGACGAAATCCGGAAGCTGAATTGGTAGCCGTGTGCGATATTTTGACGAAAGAAGAAACCGGACTCGAAAATATTATTGAGCCATACTTTCTTTCGTACTATGAATTACTCAACTCAGCAATTGAAATAGATGTGATAAGTATTTGTACGCCCAATGGCTTCCATGCCGAATATGCCATAAAAGCGCTTGAAAAACGTTATCATGTTGTAATTGAAAAACCAATAGCGTTGACTAAACTTGATGCTGAAACAATTCTTTTCAAATCGCTCGAAATGTCGCGAAATGTATTTTGTGTAATGCAGAACCGATACTCACCGCCATCAGTTTGGCTTAAAAATATCGTCGACAATAAAATTCTTGGTGACATATTTTTTGTGAAACTGGATTGTTACTGGAATCGCGATGACCGTTATTATAAGAAAGGTAAATGGCACGGAGATGAAAAACTTGATGGTGGAACATTATTCACGCAGTTTTCGCATTTTATCGATATAATGTATTGGCTTTTTGGCGATATTACAAATATTAAAGGCAACTTTGCCGATTTCAATCATCAGGAACTTACCGATTTTGAAGATACCGGAGTGGTAACTTTCAATTTTGTGAATGGAGGTATGGGAAGTTTGAATTACTCAACTGCAGTATGGGATACTAATCTCGAAAGCAGTATCACAGTTATTGGATCGAAGGGCACAGTAAAAGTTTCAGGTCAGTATATGAACGAAGTTGTTTATTGTCATGTGAAAGATTATGTAATGCCCGAACTCGCTCCTTCAAATCCACCGAACGATTACGGACACTACAAAGGTTCAGCTCAAAATCACCATTTGGTTATCGAAAATGTAATTGAAAAGCTTACCGACAAGGGAAATATTACTACCAATGTACTTGAAGGATTGAAAGTAGTAGATATTATCGAACGCATTTATACTGTAAGAAACAAACACTGGAAAAAAATAAAAAAATAATGATACAGCGTATTCAAACTTTATTTTTATTGCTGATTGTAATATTATCTTCAATCACTTTTTTTACTCCTGTAGCAGGCTTGTACAATGCAACTGAAAATATAGTGTATCAACTTGACTATAGGGGAATCATGAAAATCACATCTGATACTTTTATTCTTGCTGAAAACACTTGGGCTTTATCAGCTTTAGGCATTATTATTCCTGTTATGGCGCTGATAACAATATTCCTTTTCAAAAATCGTATTCTACAGTTACGCCTCACAGTTTTCAATGCTGTATTAATGGCGGGTTATTATGGTTTGTTATTTATGTACCTATGGTTCGCTCAGGTAAAACTCGAAGCCAAATGGTTTCTCGAAATCGTTGCGGCATTTCCGTTGATTTGCATAATTCTTGCTTTTCTGGCTATGCGTGGAATAGCTAAAGATGAAGCATTGGTGAAATCACTGAATAGGATTAGATAATGAATTTCGCTATCTTTACATACTTCTGATATAGTATATAGATTATAAACATTTTTCATTCTCATATTGTTATTGTGCATATTAATTACAAAATGAGAATGTTTTTATTAATAATAAGTTCAGCATTTGTACAATCAGCTTGTAATCAAACTAAAACAAAGATGAAACTTAATAAACTAACCCCGGCCGAAGAAGCAATTATTTTGCATAAAAGTACTGAACGACCCTATACAGGCGAATATCTCGATAATAAACAAAAAGGAACCTATATTTGCAAACAATGTGATGCTCCGCTTTACAGGTCTACAGATAAATTTGATTCGCACTGCGGCTGGCCAAGTTTTGACGATGAAATTCAGGGCGCTGTAAAGCGCATACCCGATGCTGATGGAAATAGAACCGAAATAGTTTGTGCAAAATGTAGCGGACATTTAGGACATGTTTTTACCGGTGAAGGTTTCACACCCAAAAATACACGACATTGTGTAAATTCTATATCGATGAAATTTTTACCTGAAAAGACTGAAACACACGTAGCTTATTTTGCTTCAGGTTGTTTTTGGGGAACTGAATATCATTTTATAAAAGCTAAGGGTGTAGTTGAAACTACTGTAGGATATATGGGCGGTTTTACCCAAAATCCTACTTACAAAGAAGTTTGCTCAGGAAATACCGGACATATAGAAACAACCGAAGTGAAATTCAACCCAAATCAAACGACTTACGAAGATTTGTTGAAACTGTATTACGAAACACACGATTTTGAACAAATTGGCGGTCAAGGTCCTGATATTGGAGAACAGTATCAGTCGGTAATTTTTTATGTTAATGATGAGCAAAAAAATCTTGCCGAAAAATATATCAAAATTTTAGAAAATAAGGGATATGCTCCCGCTACACAATTAAGGTTTGCTCCTGAATTCTGGGCTGCAGAAGATTATCATCAGGAATATTACGCAAAGAAAAACGGCACACCATATTGTCACATATATAGAAAGATTTTTTGATTTTAATAAAAAAACGCTTCAAGATTCATTTACTGTTGTATATTATGTTATATGCAGAAATTCAAATAGTAAATTGTAAATGTTAAAATTGTAATTAAATCAGGTATTCATACCACCACAAACATTGATTACCTGTCCGCTAACATAACTCGAAAGGTCAGAAGCAAGAAATAAAGTAACTTTTGCTACCTCATCAGGACTTCCACCGCGGCGCAAAGGAATAAATTCAGCCCATTTTGCACGTTGTTCATCGGTAAAACCGGGAGCTATTGCGTTTGCACGAATTCCGCGCGAACCGAATTCTTTTGCCACAGATTTGGCAAGACCAATCATACCGGCTTTGGATGCTGAATAGTTTGCCTGTCCTGCATTTCCAGAAACACCAACAACAGAACTCATATTGATAATACTGCCCGAACGCTGTTTCATCATAACAGGTGTGCATGCATGAATAAAATTGAAAGCCGATTTTAGATTAACGTTTATTACAGCATCCCATTGAGCTTCGCTCATACGCATCATTAGTCCATCTTTGGTAATACCCGCATTATTTACAAGTACATCCACACGACCAAATTCTTTAACAATTTCATCGACAACCGCATGTGAATCCTCGAAACTTGCTGCATTCGAAGCATATCCTTTGGCTTTTACGCCATAAGCTTCAATTTCTTTTTGCGTATTAAGTCCGTTTTCGTCAATTACCAAATCAGTAAATGCAATATTGCAACCTTCGCTTGCCAGACGCAAAGCAATAGCTTTTCCAATTCCTCGTGCAGCACCGGTTACTATTGCAGTTTTTCCTTCTAATAACTTCATTATCAAATAATTTTTAATTAATTTTCTATGCTTTTTTGATTTTATTCATTTGCAAAGATACGAAATTTTCTTAAAACCTGCATAAAAGCTTTGGTTTTGTGCAATAATCCAAATTATATTTTCTGAAACAGATGTTGAATAAAAAACAAAAACCTGATAGTAAAATTTACTCAGTCAGGTTTTTAATTTTGTTTCAGTTTGTTAATTTTTTATGTTTTTACTGAATATTTTTTTTTACCAAATTATTTTTCAGAATGAAATTGCCGGAATTTTTAATCTTCTTACTTTTCATTATTTGAAGATTTTGTTTCACGGTCAAATCGAAGAAAGGAAGATTCATTTGATAATTACCGGTTATAACGTTTCCAAAAAAATCAGTCAAATTTAACTCGAACTTATAATTTGTGTTGTTGGTATTTGTAACTTTAACAAATCCGTCAACTACATCGTTGTTTGTTGAGCCAAAAAACCATGTTCCCCATGGATTTCCGTTGGTTTCTGTCCAGCCGGGCACCATAGTTTTAGGTTGAAAATTTTCTGAAATTTCGTAGATTCCTGTAGGAACATTATTTGTAACCGTTAACTCTGTGTTAAATTCAAGAAACATCACATCATCGGTTCCCGATAAATTATCCATATTAATATCGTTTCCTGCCAAACATACCAGAAAATTATTCGAAGTGCCTGAATTGTACACATCGCCGAAATACCAAATCTCACCTTTGCTAAGTACCGGAAAAATTTCATTGTTTACAGTTACTGTGCAAGTTGAAGTTTTGTTGCCTGCCTGCGCCGTGATAACTGAATTTCCTTTTTTTAATGCCCTAATTTCTCCGTTAGTAACTTTTACCACATCAGACTTGCTTGAGGTCCATGTGATAGCAGGTATAATATCGCCTGTATATTCAACATTTGCAAAAAGCGAGTCAACCTGACCGAGTATTAAATTTACTGCAGATTTGTCAATGGTAATTTTGTTAATCTCATTTGTATTGCATGAGTTTAGCATTAAAACTGCAATAAAAAAAATAAAATATTTGGATTTGTTTATTTTCATTTTGATATTTCTTATGAGTTCATTGAAAGTAAAAATTCATCATTATTATCTGTACGTTCCATACGCTCTTTGAGAAATTCCATTGCTTCCACCGAGTTCATATCCGAAAGATAATTGCGCATAATCCACATACGATTCAAAGTTTCTTTGTCAAGGAGCAAATCATCTCTTCGTGTGCTTGACGCCATAATATCAACAGCAGGAAATATTCGCTTATTTGATAATCTGCGGTCGAGCTGTAATTCCATATTTCCGGTACCTTTAAATTCTTCGAATATCAC